>JALHUM010000229.1 GCA_022865905.1 Anaerolineales bacterium
CCCTGCGACAAGGGCGAGATTTTCTTGGACGGCAAGCCCATCGAACTTGGTTCCCCATTGCGCGCCCGTCAATTGGGGATCTATGCGGTCTACCAGGATTTCAGCCTGATCCCGCATCTGACTATCGCAGAAAACATTTTGCTGGGACAGATGCCAACCACCCGTGTGCACGAGGTGATCGATTGGAAAAAGGCATATCTCCGGGCGGAGAACATCCTCAAGAAAATCGGGTTTACGGGGATCGACGTTCGCAAGTCTGTCCGCCAGTTGAGCGTATCCCACCAACAAATGGTGGAAATCGCAAAAGCGGTCGCCGATCAGCGCAAGGTCCTGATCCTGGATGAACCATCAGCAGTACTCTCCCAGGAGGAATTAAACCGATTGTTTGCCCTTGTGCGTCAGCTCAAGAAACAAGGGACCATCATCCTGTATATTTCCCATCGTCTGGACGAGGTTTTCGAGATTGCGGACCGGATCACGGTGCTAAAAGACGGGCAACTAGTTGGTACTGTGAAGCCCCAGGAATCCGATCAAAACCAACTGATCAGGATGATGGTGGGCCGCAGCCTTGGAGAGATCTTCCCGGTCCGAAATTCTCCAAGTGGGGAAGTAGCTCTGGAAGTGAGAAGGTTGACCCAGAAGGAAAGTTACTGGGACATCTCTTTCTCCCTTCGGCGGGGCGAGATCCTGGGGATGTTCGGCCTGGTTGGCAGCGGGCGAACGCAAGTGGCGCGCGGCATCTTTGGGGCTGACCGATTCACTTCGGGAGAGATTCTGCTCAATGGAAGATCGATCCACCCAAGGTCACCCCGTGAAGCAGTGTCGGCAGGGATTGCATTGCTCACTGAAGACCGGAAGCGCGATGGCCTGATCATGAATTGCACGATCCGTGACAATGTAAGCCTGGCTTCGTATTCGCAGCTGAGCAAATTTGGGGTGGTCAACCGAAACAAACAGGCGACCGAGGTAAAGAAGCTGGTGCAGGATCTTGATGTGCGCCCCCCGTTACTCGACCGGTTAGCCAGCCATTTGAGTGGCGGGAACCAGCAGAAACTGGTTCTGGCTAAGTGGCTGATGACTCACGCCAAGGTGTTGATCCTGGACGAACCAACCCGTGGTGTTGATGTGGCCACCAAGGTCGAGATCTACCATATCATCGATAACCTGGCCCGCGATGGGATGTGCATCCTGTTGATCTCATCCGAACTGCTAGAAATTCTCGGGATGAGCGACCGGGCATTGGTCATGCGGGAAGGCCGCCTGGTGGGTGAGTTCGCACGTACCGATGCCAATGAAGAGAGATTGCTCGCCTCGGCTGCAGGAGTGAGTCGATGACCAACGATAGTAAATTGAATAATAATGCACCAACCTCAATAATAGAAAAAAAAGGAACCGGATTGCGCACGCTATTACTGAGCAGTATCGGTAACCGCCGGCCAAATTGGGTGAATTATGCATTCCTGGCAGCCTTCGTCATTCTATTGGTTGTGACCGCCACGATGTCGGATGTCTTCTTCACACAGCGGAACTTGAGCAACCTGATGCGCCAGACGGTGACAAATGGTGTGCTCAGCCTGGGCATGTTGATCGTCATCCTGACCGGGGGCATCGATCTTTCCGTCGCTCCCATTGTTGCCCTCACCGGTATCATGGTGGCAGGCTTCTCCAACCAGGGAATGCCTCTTTCGCTTGCCATCCTGATCTGCCTGGGGGTGGGAGCAGCGGTTGGAGCAATCAACGGCTTCTTTATTGCCCGGTTTAAACTTCAACCATTCATCGTAACGCTTGCCACCCTGGGAGCCATCCGTGGTCTGGTCTATGTCTATTCGGATATACCCATCACGCCCACCGATCCTTCGTTCCGGGCCATTCTTGGGTCCGGTATGGTCGGTCCATTCCCAATCTCAGCTCTGATCATGCTGGCGAGTTACCCTCTGGTCTGGTTCTTCCTGAACCGCACCCGTTCAGGGCGGGCGATCGTGGCCATCGGAGGCAATGAAGAAGCTGTACGCCTGGCCGGGATCAATGTCACCTGGAACATTTTCCTTGCCTATATTCTCTCCGGTCTGTTTGCGGGCCTGGCTGGTGTGATCCTGGCCTCCCGCCTGGGGATCTCGCAACCGAGTGTTGGCGCGGGTTTCGAGCTGAACGCTATTGCAGCGTGTGTTATCGGGGGCGCCATCCTGGGCGGTGGCGGCGGAAGCACCTTTGGCACCCTGGCAGGTGTGGTTGCACTAGGTATGATCGATAACCTGCTCAACCTGTTCAATGTGCAATCCTACTACCAGCAAATTCTCAAAGGTGTCATCATCCTGGTTGCTGTTCTGGCACGCCGCAAACAGCGCTAGAACGGGTTCCAAACCGCATAAATAATTGCATCCATGTAGGATGAAAGGAGGCAAACCTAAAAATAAAACAAGTTGTATTCGAAAGATGTTCGTTCAATCCACCATTCAATCTATCAGGAGAATTAAGTCATGAAAAGAAATCTAGTCCTTACGTGTGTTTTGGCAGTAGCGATCATGCTCGCTAGCTGCGGACCGGCGGATACCGGCCCCACCACCGATACCGGCGCGAAGAGCTTCAAGATTGGCATGGCAAATTTCTCACAATGCTGCCCATACTTCATCGGAATGAACAATTCCGTCGTCGATGAAGCCGCGGGCTATGGCAACATCACCATCGTCTCCACTGACGCCAATGGTGACGCCGCCAAGTTCCAATCCGACATTGAAGACCTGATCGCCCAGGGAATCGATGGCATCATCGTCTCGGGCGCCTGGCTTGAGCAGGCTCCGGCTGCCCTCGATGCTCTCAACTCGGCAGGGGTACCCACCGTCCTGGTCGACCGGCTGTTCACCCAGGGCAGCAGTGAAGCCTACACATCCTATATTGGCCCCGACAACTACACCATCGGTGTCCAGGATGGTCAGTACATTGCAGACCGTCTTAATGGACAGGGAGTGGTGGTGGAATTGCGCGGCGGACCGGCTGACAACTCGATCGGTCTCAATCGCAGCAACGGCTGCAACAGTGTGCTCTCCACCTATTCCGGCATCACCGTTGTCGTTGCCCCTGATTTCGGCGGTTGGAGCGCCGATGGCGGTATTGCCCTGATGGAAGATCTGCTGGCTGCCAATCCGAAGATCGATGCAGTCTTCTGCGAGAACGATTCCATGTGCCTGGGTGCCCAGACCGCCATCAAGGATGCAGGCCGCACTGATGAGATGTTCCTGGTCGGTGTGGACGGTGAAAACGCTGCCCTGGAAGCGATCATGGGCAACACAAACTATGCCGCCACTGGCTTGAACAACTCAGACCAGATCGGACGCGCCGCCTTCCATCGCCTGATGGCCATCCTGGCCGGCGCCACCCCGACTGAGAAGGAAACCTACCTGCCCTCCCCGCTCATCACCAAGGACAACGTTGTAAAGTTCTACAATCCGTCCGGCGAGTTCTAGGCGAGAAAGACCTGCATTACCTGCTATGCAGGAACCAGGGCTTCCCCGGTGGGATCAAGCACAAGAAAATCGGCCGGGGAAGCCCATTTGAATATGGAGATCATCAGATGGAGATCGAAGCACGCCTGGAACAACTTGGTTTGACCCTACCAGATCTTCCCACGCCCATAGGCGCTTATCTTCTTTCCCGGCAAAGTGGGGACCTGCTTTTCCTTTCTGGCACCACTTGTTACATCCCGGGTGGGCTGCTATACAAAGGTCGCCTGGGCGCTGAACTGGATCTGCAGCAGGGCTATGCTGCCGCCCGACAAACCATGCTTAACCTGCTTGGCGTGGTAAAAGCCGTTCTGGGTGACCTGGACCGGGTGGAATGCGTGGTAAAGGTGAATGGGTACGTCAACAGCACGGCGGATTTCGACCGACAGCCCGAAGTGATCAACGGAGCCTCTGACCTGCTGGAACAGCTTTTTGGGGAACGAGGCAGGCATGCACGCACCTCCCTCGGTGTAAACATCCTGCCTGGAAACATCCCGGTGGAGATCGAGATGGTTTTGCAAGTGCGCAGCCGAAGTGGGGATGGCTGAACCTCCCCGGCTGATTACGAAGGAGCAATCATATGGATGTTTTATCCGCGTTGGGCGGACTGGGGATCATTCCGGTGGTAAAGATCGAAGACAGCAATGACGCAGCCCGTCTCGGGGAAGCGTTGATGAAAGGCGGTCTGCCCTGCGCGGAGATCACCTTCCGTACCCATAATGCTGGAGAATCTATTCAAAGGATGATCGCAGCTCGGCCCGGGATGCTGGTGGGAGCTGGAACAGTGCTCTCCGTGGAACAAGCGAAGCAAGCGGTATCAGCGGGAGCAAGATTTATCGTATCTCCAGGGCTTAATCTGCTTGTGATCGATTGGTGCCTTGAACAAGGGGTGTCTGTGATACCTGGCATTGCCACACCGAGTGAAGCGATGCTGGCAATGAGCCGGGGGCTGAATGTGCTCAAATTCTTTCCGGCGGAAGCACTGGGCGGTATCAGCTATCTCAACGCAATCTCTCCTGCATTGCCGGGAGCCAGATACATTCCCACAGGCGGGATCGGCGCAGAGAACATGATTACCTGGTTGAAACTTCCGTACATTCATGCTGTTGCGGGAAGCTGGCTGGTGACCTCAAAATTATTGAAGGAGGGTGGATTCGACGAAATAACCCGCCTGGCATCCCAAGCCGTGGAGAATGTTAATACCGCACGTCAGAAAACGGAGGCGAGATGAGCAATCGCATCATCACGTTTGGGGAGGTTATGCTTCGCTTGAAATCACCCGGTTCTGAGCGCCTGCTTCAATCCCCAATCCTGGAAGCCACTTTTGGCGGGGGGGAAGCGAATGTGGCGGTTTCATTGGCACAGTTCGGGCGGCAGGTGGCATTCATCAGCGCTTTGCCAGTTAATCCAATTGCAGATGCTTGCCTTACCTTGCTGCGCGGCAAAGGTGTGGACGTGAATGACATCCTTCGCCAAGGAGAGAGGATGGGAACGTATTACTACGAAGCAGGAGCCAATCAGCGTCCGTCCTACGTGGTCTACGACCGCAAGCATTCATCCATCATGGATGCATCACCAGATGCATACGATTGGTCCCGTTTGTTGGAAGGTGCAAGGTGGTTCCATATAACCGGCATTACGCCTGCGCTAAGCGCGAATGCAGCCCAGGTTGCCTTGCAGGCGGTGGAAACTGCGCATAGGATGGGATTGACTGTCTCCTGTGATTACAATTATCGAAAGAACCTGTGGAAATATGGTAAATCCGCCAGCGAAGTGATGCGCGAACTGGTGCAATATGTAGATATTGGAATTGCGAACGAAGAGGATTGCCAATATGCCCTGGGGATCACCCTGGAAGGTGGACGATGGGAAACGGAACTGGAAGCGGGTCAGCTAAATCTCGAACGGTATCGCGAATTGTGTGAACGTGTACTTGAAACCTTCCCAAACTTGAAGATCCAAGCAATCACATTGCGCAGCAGTCATTCTGCAGACCACAATGGTTGGGCAGCATGCCTGCACAATCGCAAGGATTTCATTGTGAGTAGACGGTATGATGTGACAGATATTGTTGACAGGGTGGGTACGGGGGATTCTTTTGCAGCTGGCTTGATATACGCACTCTCGGATGGCATGCCCGAAATTGATGCACTTGAATTCGCCACGGCAGCTTCGTGCCTGAAGCATTCCATCCCTGGGGATATGAACTTCTGCACAGTCGAGGAAGTGAACGCGCTGGTTGCAGGTGCGGTCAGCGGCCGGATTCGCAGGTAACCTTGAACCGGGAAATCAATCCAATCAAATTCAGGTGGAACCTCGAAGGAGGACTCTCCTGAATTTGTTTCTACTTTTTGAACAATGCCTAAACGAATATTCAAGAACTCTTTGACGAGCGGCCCGATGAAAGGCGCAAGCGCCGAGATGTTGTGGTCGCTTCCTCCCAGCAACAAATAGTGATAGGAATCGCCCGTGTGAAGTTCGTCACCTCCATGGTTTTGGCAAGCCTGTCGGTCATGCTTCCTGAAAGCCCCAAGGACTGAGATTCAACTCAAAAACTCCTTTTATGAGAAAGAGCGATCATAGGAAGTGGCACTTCTATGGGTTTGGTTTGAGTCTGACTAACAACCAAATGACTAATAGTTGTTTACTAAAAATCGAGAGGAAATATCCTAATCTATAATCAAATAAAATTCGAAAATTTCGCGACTACCCTCTCACCTTTCTATTATCCGTATATAAGGTACTCCCTTGGGGGCACAAAAAACATATCGTCCATATGTTCCATGCAACCCCCCCCAGTTAAAGGGCCGCTCAATTTATGTCCACCTCAGTCGATCAAGCCACAGGATTTGGAGAATAACGATTACACGCGGTTGAGAAACAGACGATTCAGAAAAAGGCTGAACGATATTCGTAATATAATCTAACCGGATTGAATCCCATATGGCTATCATGATAAAGTCTCCGCATTCCAAAGCGAAGGCGTTGATGATCTATTTGCTAAAGGTCATCATCCTGGCCGTGGTATATCACCTCGCCGCCCAGTTGGGATTGAAGATGGCTTACGTGCAGGTCAACACCTCGCCGGTCTGGCCGCCTACAGGCATTGCGCTGGCTGCACTGCTCGCCTTTGGTTACAACCTCTGGCCCGGCATCAGCCTGGGGGTATTACTCGGCTCATTGCTTACCGGCGCGCCGCTGGGTATTGCTCTCGGCATGACGCTGGGGAATACATTGGAGGCATTGGCTGGCGCCTTCTTTCTAAAACATTTCGTCGGTTTTCATAATGAAATTGATCGCATCCAAGATGTCGTAGGGCTTGTACTCGTTTCTGTGTTCAGTACAGCCATCAGCGCCTCCATAGGAACCGCGACGCTGATGCTGACCGGTGGAGTCGGGCAGGAATATATCGCCAACTGGCTGACCTGGTGGATTGGCGACCTGCTCGGTGCCCTCGTGGTGGCACCCATGCTGTTGGCCTGGACGTTTCTGCCCTCCTTTCGTACCAGGAAGCGCATGTATATCGAAGGTGGGATTTTGTTAGGATTACTCGCGGCGACAACATGGTATGTCTTCAGCAGTCAGCCTTATGCCGGGATATTCCATCAGGCGATGATCTACGTGATCTTCCCCTTTATGATCTGGGCGGCCTTGCGCCTGGGTCAGCGCGGGGCTGCTACAGCCATCTTCTTGGTTTCGGGCATCGCAATTTGGGGCACCTCGCAAGGCATGGGGCCATTTTCGCTGGAATCCAAGAATGACAGCCTGGTTTTGCTACAAACCTTCATGGGAGTGGTATCTTTGACCTCCCTGATCCTGGCGGCTTGCGAAAACCCCCATTTTCTACGCTTACTAAAAACCGCCCCGCTTTTATATGATAGAGGATAGCCATCTTGTTCCTCCCTGGAACATCTTGTCATATTTATTTATCAGGAGACCTATGTCTCGCTCGTCCCATTCGCAAACCGCGCAGATCCCCCTGATTGCCATGCGCGGGATCACCAAGGCCTTCCCCGGCGTCCTGGCGAATGATGGCGTAGATTTGGAAATCCACCGATCCGAAATCCACGCCCTGCTAGGGGAAAACGGCGCTGGTAAAAGCACCCTGATGAAGATCCTCTATGGCTTTTACCGCGCCGATGCGGGCCAGATTCTGCTCGATGGACAGCCGATCTCCATCCGCTCGCCGCATGACGCCCGCAATGTGAACATCGGCATGGTGTTCCAGGATTTCACGCTCATCCCGGCTTTCAGCGTGGCGGAGAATATCGCCCTGTTCCTGCCCGACCTGCGCGCCGTGCTGGATCTCAAGGAAATTCACCGCCGGATCAACGAACTTTCGCAGCGGTATGACCTGCAAGTTGAACCACAGGCCATGGTGTCTCAACTATCCATCGGCGAACAGCAAAAGGTCGAGATCCTAAAACTGCTGCTGGCGGACGAGCGCCTGCTCATCCTGGATGAGCCGACGCGCGTGCTTGCTCCGCACGAAGTGGAAGCGCTATTCCGCGTGCTGGATAGCCTGCGTAAGGACGGCTATGCCATCATCTTGATCACCCACAAGATGAAAGAGGTACTGGAATGCGCCGACCGTATCACGGTGCTGCGCGGCGGGCGCCTCGCCGGTACTCTGCCGCGACCGGATGCCAGCGAAGAAAAACTGGTGGCGCTGATGTTCGAGAAGAAACTGGCCGGCTTGCAGGTCAGCCGGCAGCAGGTCCGGGATGAAGCGGCGCCGCCTCTGTTGGAACTGCGCGGGGTGGAGACGCACAGCGAAGGCGCGGAAACCAGTCTGAAAGCCATTGACCTGAAAATATATCCCGGCGAAATCGTCGGCGTAGCGGGTGTCTCCGGTAACGGGCAAAAGGAATTGGGCGACGTGGCGCTCGGCATGATCAGGTGCGCCAAAGGAACAAAATCGTTGTTTGGAAAAGATTTCACCAACCGCGCCATCCAAAAAGTACGCCGGAGCGGGGTTGGATTTATCCCGGAAAATCCACTGACGATGGCGGTCGCGCCCTTCATGACCGTGCTGGAAAACATGGCGCTGACCAAAACCTGGCGCTACGCCCGCCTTGGAGGGCTGGGAATGGACTGGCAGGCCGTTAAGATGGACACCGAAGCGACATCGAAAAAAATGGGGTTTACTTTTTCGATGTACGTGCCGGCTAAATCACTTTCAGGCGGGAATCTCCAGCGCATGGTTATCGTTCGCGAAATGACACATGACCCGCGCCTGATCATCGCTTCCTACCTGACACGCGGCCTGGATGTGCAAAGCACCATCGCCGCCCGCCAGGCGCTGGTTCAGGCGCGCGAGAGCGGCGCGGGCGTGCTGCTCATCTCGGAAGACCTGGAGGAACTGTTCACGCTCAGCGACCGCCTGATCGTCCTTTATGCTGGCGCGATAGCGGGTTCCTTCAAACCTGAAGAAACAAATGTCTTTGAGGTCGGTCACCTGATGACCGGCTCCGAGGGTCAAAATGACAAAATTAGCTGAGACTGTAAGCCATTTCCCCGCTGGCGGGCAAAAGATGCTGCAAACGGTGGTGCGGTACCTGTTGATGATCCTGCTTGCTTTCATCATGTTCGGGTTGATCCTGTTGATCGCCGGGAAGGACCCGCTCGCCTCCTACAAAGATATCTTCTCTTCGACCCTTGGTAGTGCCTATGGTTTCTCCGAAGTGATCGTGTCCATGATCCCGATGTTGCTTACCGCTCTGGCAGTGGCTCTGCCATTCAGGGTTGGTTTGATCAACATCGGTGGGGAAGGTCAATTATTTATTGGAGCCGCTTTCGCCACTTTTGCGGCACTCACCTTTCCGAACCTGCCGGCCTGGCTGCTGCTGCCCCTGATGGCTTTACTTGGCATGCTGGGCGGGGCCTTATGGGCGTTCATCCCCGGTTACTTAAAATCCATCGGCCTCGTGAACGAAACCATCACCTCCCTGCTGCTGAATTCGGTGGCACCCAAGATCATCGGCTTCTTGATTCTGGGATTCTGGCATTCGCCCAGGGATACGGTCAAGACCCCCAGTTTTGTCGATGCGGCACGACTGCCGACCTTTTTTGGGACGCGCATCCATCTGGGACTGGTATTTGGTCTCGTTTTGCTGGTCATTTTCTGGTCCGTGATGAAATACACCCGCTGGGGCCTCGAAATGCGCGCCATCGGCAGCAATTCCCAGGCTGCCAAAAGAAATGGGATTCCTCTGGCAAAATACCTGGTGATCGTGATGTGCCTTGGAGGTGCGATCGCCGGTCTGGCTGGCATGGTGCAGGTCTCTGGGTTCTACGGCACGCTCTTCCCCAACTTCTCCATGAGCATGGGTTTTATGGGCTTCATGATCTGCTGGCTGGCAGGCGGCGACCCGCTCGGGATCATCTTGATGGCCTTCGTGGTGTCGGTTATTTACTCGGGTGGCAACCTGCTGCAACTGACGCGCGGCCTGCCATACTCGGTCATCAACATCCTGCTGGCATTCACGCTATTCATCGTGCTGGCCCGCCCCACCTTTTTCAAAGGAAAAAAATCATGACACTCCTCTCCATCCTCGGCGTCCTTTCCAGCGCCATCTTTTCGGGGACCTCCTTGCTCTATACCACCTTGGGGGAGGTCATCGACGAACGGGCGGGGATCGTCAACCTTGGCTTGGAAGGGGTGCTGCTGGTCAGCGCTTCGACCGGCTTTGCAGTCACCTCCCTGACCGGCAATCCCTACCTGGGGGTATTGGCGGCCGCGCTGGCGGGCGGACTGATGAACATGGTGTTTGGCTACCTGGTGGTCACCCGTAACGGAAACCAATTAGCCAGCGGCCTGGCGTTGATGTTCTTCGGCTTCGGTCTCAGCGCATTGATTGGCAAGCCCTATGTGAGTGTAAAGATCAATAGTCTGAGCAAGTTCATCCTTCCGGTCATCGCCAACCTGCCCCTTAAGTATTCATCGCTATTCAAGTTCGATCTGCTGATCTACCTGGTCATCCCAGTGGCCATATTTGTTTGGTGGCTGCTGTACCGCACGCGTTGGGGTCTCGGTGTGCGTGCTGTTGGTGAAAATACGGATACTGCCTTTGCCTCCGGCCGCGATCCGCGCCGGATCCGTTACCAGGCCCTGTTCGTGGGCGGGATGCTGGCCGGTTTGGGAGCTGCCCACCTTTCCATTGTCTATACCATGAACTGGGCGGAAGGTATGACTGCCGGGCGCGGCTTTATCGCCGTGGCCCTGGTGATCTTTTCGAAATGGCATCCCCTGCGGGCGATCGTGGGGGCGCTGGTCTTCAGCGGTGCGGTCGCTTTCCAACTCCTGCTGCAGGCCAGTGGTGTGAACATCTCGTCAAACTTGCTGGACACCATCCCTTATATCCTGACGCTGGTCGTACTGATCGCCTGGGGAGGCAACCGCAGGCATACGGCCCCGGCCATGCTGGGGAGGGTCTATCAAGGCAGTGAATGAAAAAGCATTGTTGTTAGGAAAGGAGGTGTTCTTCGGTCAAGATCAACTTCGCAGCCATTACCATTGTTCCTTATCAACCATACTCTAAGGAGAAGATGAAATGAAAAAAAGTTTTGTGATGATTTCTATGGCAATTTGCACACTCATGCTGCTTTCGGCCTGTGCCCCGAAGACCGTAGCCACCGCTCCGGCCACGACCGCACCGGCCACGACCGCACCGGCCACGACCGCACCGGCCACGACCGCACCGGTGGTAACCACTGAACCCCCGGTCGCAGCAGGATCGTGCCTGATCATCGGTGCAACCTACGGCGGTTATATCAATGATGCCGGCTACAACCAGGCCATGCACGAGGCTGTCATGGCGATCAAGACCAACATCCCCTGCGTTCAGATCATCGAAGCCGAGAATGTGTACGATGAAGCCGGCGCGACCAGCACCATGTTGAACATGATCTCCCAAGGCGCCAAGATGATCATCGCAACCGGTTTCAGCCATCAATCTGCCGCCTTTGTGCTGGCACAGACCCACCCGGATGTCATCTTCGAACATGCCGGTGGCTGGTTACAACGTGCCAACTTCGGCACTTTCTTTGGCAGCCCCCCGGATGGCTGGTACCTGATGGGCATTGCAGCCGGCAAGATGACCACCTCCAACAAGATTGGCTTTGTGGCGAATGCCCCCTTCGGTTGGGCCCTGACCTTCATCAATGCCTTCGAATTGGGCGTTCAATCGGTCAACCCGGATGCGCAGACCTACGTGACCTTCACCCAGACCTGGGGGGATTCTGCCAGGGAAGCGGAAGCCACCAACGCGCTGATCAACCAGGGCGCGGACGTGATCTCCATGTTCGTCGATTCACCCGTCACGGTCATTGGGACCGCCGAATCGCGCGGGGTCTACTCGATCGGTTTCCAGAACCTGGCGGCCCAGCAGTTCGCACCTGAGTTCTGGATCTCGGGCACTTACTATACCCTTGGACCGACGCTGACCCGGCTGACCCAGGAAGTGATCAACCATACCTGGGGCGACGAGAAGTCCGTGACGTGCGGTATAACCGCCGGCTGCATGGGCATAGCGCCCTTCGGTCCCCATGTACCCCAGGAGGTTCAGACCCTGGTGACGACCAAGCTGGCAGAGATCGACGCCGGTACGCTGGTCGTCTTCAAGGGTCCGATCGTGGACCAGAACGGGAACGTGGTTATTGCCGAGGGCGAGGTTCTGACTCCTGATAAGATGAGCGGCGTAGATTGGTTTGTTAAGGGCGTTGTTGGCAGCCCGAAATAACAGCAACTCCATATTTTGATAGTGGGGCACCATCATACCTATTGGTGGTGCCCCATCCATCGACCGAATGAGGATCAACGTGGCTCTTTTTTCCGGTAATGTACCAATCATGGGCGAGGCTGCTCGCGGCTGGCTGTCACAAGGCCAGCGCGGGAAGGTTCTTGCTGCGGTCACCCATGCCATTTACCTCCTTGCAGAGGATGGAGAGTTGGTTTGGCTGGCAACCGCAGAAAGCCCGAAGCACCGCCGTTGTATACAATCGGCTGCGTTACCGCGACTTGCAGTTGACTCAACTTTTACGATCCAGGGTCAATCGATCAACTTCAAGTCAGGGAAAAAACTGGATTTTCGTGATTTGCGCATTTGGGAAACCCCTGCCCTGCCTGTCAGTGAAGTCATCGAGTTCGAAATATTGCCCTATAAACTTTTTGCAGTGGTCGAATCATTCCTGGCCAGGGAAACACCGGTTGGGTATGGTACGTTTATCCAACCCGTACTTCAGATCGCAAAAAACCGAGATTCCTCTAACGGGTTTCAGCCGGAAAATATTCTGACCACAGCAGTCTGGCCGATCATCGAAAGGATTGCCAGGGCCTGCCTCGCCCATGATCTTCCCGCGGTTTTGCAGCAGGCCGAATCGCTGATCGGCCTGGGTGAAGGTTTGACCCCTTCGGGCGATGATTTTACTGGCGGCCTGTTATTCTGCATTTATTGGCTTCAGAAGCTTTATCCAACTCATTTGCCATTCAATAACCCTTCACGGTTTATCGAGAGCCTATGCAACAAAACCAATCTGATCAGTTTCACTATGTTGAAAGATCTGGCGGATGGTCATGGCGTTGATACGCTCCACCAATTCGTCAACGCATTTCTGATCGGCCAGCCAATGGATGATCTCCGCCAAATCGCCTCAGAACTTTTACACATCGGCCATTCCACCGGCTGGGATTTGCTAACCGGTGTATTAACAGGGATGTTGCTTACCTGCCGCATCGGCAAATCCGTAACCATTCATCATTTTGCGCAAGATTACACCGGATAGGGAAAGGAAATCCTATGGACATCAAACAAAAGATCGAGAAAGCTAATGAAGAAGCCGCTCGCCGCTTGATCCAGGGCGAACCCATGCTGGTGGATATTGCCCCGGCCGGCGAGGTCATTCCCGAGATGCAGGGCAGGATGATCACCCACTCCGGCCCGCCGATCGAATGGCCGCGCATGTGCGGCGCGCAGAAAGGCGCCATCATCGGCCAGGTGCTCTACGAGGGCTGGGCCAAGACCGTTGACGAAGCCAAAGCCATGCTGGAAAAAGGCGCAATACGCCTGGAGCCAAATCACCATCACCAGACGGTTGGACCGATGGCTGGGACGATTTCTCCCTCCGCTCCGGTGTGGGTGGTGGAAAACAAGGCCTTTGGCAACCGCGCCTTCTGCCGCCAGGTGGAGGGCAGGCAGCAGTTCGGCGACTACAGCGAAGAGGCCTTGCAGGGGCTGCGCCTGTGGCGCGATGTTTGGGCGCCTGCTTTGCGCAAAGGTTTACTGAAAATGGGTGGATTGAATTTGAAGCCGATCATTACCCAGGCCCTGCAAATGGGCGACGAACTGCATAACCGCCACAGAGCCTCATCCAGCCTGTTCGCCAACGTCATGGCGGTCACCATGCTGGAAGCGGATGTCCCTAAAGCGGAGATGCTGCCCACGCTCAAGTACGTCACCAACCATAACCTGATCTTCCTCGGCCTGGCCATGGCCTGCGGCAAAGCCATCGCCGATCCGGCCATGGGCATCGAATACAGCACGGTGGTCACTGCCATGTGCCGCAATGGGACCGAGTTCGGCATCCGCGTCAGCGGGCTGGGCGACGAGTGGTTCACCGCTGCCTCTCCGCTCGTGGACGGCCTCTACCTGCCCGGTTACTCCGCCAGCGACGCTGGTTTCGACATGGGCGATTCGGCCATCACCGAGACGGTCGGCTGGGGCGCCTTTACCATCGGCGGCGCGCCTGGTATCCTCAGCCTGGTCGGTGGTACTCCAGAGGAAGCTCTGGCTTATTCGCGTGAGATGAAGAAGATCACTACCGCCGTCCATCCTACCTATCGGATGCCGGCGCTGGGTTTCGTCGGCACGTCAATCGGGATCGACATCCGCAAGGTGGTGCAGACCGGTATCGCCCCCATCATTGACACAGCCATCGCCCACAAAAACCCCGGCTACCCGATCATCGGCGCTGGCCTGGTGCGCGCCCCGCTGGATTGCTTCAAACAGGCGCTCATTGCCTTCAGTAGAAAGTATAACGTTGGCTGAGGAAACAAACATGCCTTCCGGGTTTGTCATTCGCAAGAACCAATACTACGACTCTTTATTTCTGATGGGAGTCAACAAGCGCCTCTCGGAAGTCAAAGGAGTTCAACAAACTGCCGTCCTGATGGGCAGCGAGAAAAACAAGGGACTCCTGTTCGATATCGGGATCAAAGACCCGCAAATTGACGCCGCTCAGCCCAACGACTTGATCGTTGCCGTGATTGCCGAGACGGTCACGATCGTTGACGATGTGCTGGAAAGGCTGGACGAATGGCTGCAAGTCAGCCTGGAAAGCGCGCCGATCTCCGACCTACGTACCTTCGAAGAGGGTTTTGCCCGAAAGCCCGCTGCCAACCTTGCGGTCATTTCCATCCCCGGTGAGTACGCCGGGCGTGAGGCGCGCAAAGCCCTCGAGGCACGAATGAACGTTTTCGTGTTCAGCAGTAACATCTCTGTCGAGGAAGAACTGGAGTTGAAGCAGTTTGCGGCTCAACAGGGTCTACTTGTGATGGGCCCGGATTGCGGCACAAGCCTGATCGGTGGGGTGGGCATCGGGTTCGCCAACGCCGTTCGCAAAGGCTGCATTGGGGCGATCGGCGCGGCCGGCACCGGCCTGCAGGAATTCACCAGTCAGGTGCACAACGCCGGATTGGGCATCTCCCACGCCATCGGCACAGGCAGCCATGATCTGTCTGATAAGATCGGCGGGCTGACGGCCTTCGCCGCGTTGGAGGCCCTCGAGGCTGACCCGCAGACAGAAATCATCGCCATGATCTCCAAGCCGCCGGGCGCCCGCACGCTGGAAAGACTCTTCGAACGCTTAAAGGTTTGCAGGACACCGGTTATCGGCTGCTTCCTGGGCATGCCCAGCGAAGCGATCAGCGCAAGTGAAAATTTCCAGCTCGCACGCACGATTGATGAAGCCGTTCAGTTCGCCATTGCGCGGACAAGCGGAAAACTGGCTACCGCCCAAGGCTTATTTTCGCCAGAGGAAATGGATTCACTGGCGCGGGAAAAAGCCTCCTGGCTGCCTGAACAAAGATACCTGCGCGGCCTGTTCGCGGGCGGCACCTTCTGCTACCAGTCGCAGCAGATATTTCGGGATGCCGGTAATGCCATCCATTCCAACGCGCCGCTCGAAGAGATATACAAACTCGCCAATCCCGACCACAGCATTGAGCACACCCTCGTGGATATGGGCGATGATCATTACACCCTGGGCAGGCCGCACCCAATGCTTGATGGGACGATGCGCAGGCAGCGCATCCGGTCCGAAAGCCGCGACCCGCAGGTGGCCATTCTGCTGCTCGATTTCATCCTGGGTTATAACGCCTCAATGGATCCGGTGGGCGAATTACTGGATGTCATCCTGGAAGCCCAGCGCGCTGCCCATCAGCGCGGCGGCGCGTTGACTGTTGTCGCCTCCATCTGCGGCACGGATGGCGATCTGCAGGATATTGGCCTGCAAACCAAGATGCTACAAGAAGCCGGTGTGATCGTGTTCCCCAGCAACGCCAAAGCCGCGTCTTTCTGCTGCGAACTGTTGAAGCGCGGTTAGGAGGTAGCCATGCAAACCAATATTGATAAGTTGCTGCAAAAGCCCCTCGTTGTCATCAACCTGGGCCTGAAGAAATTTGCCGAAAGCCTGGAAGAGCAGAAGGTTGAAGTGATCCAGGTGGACTGGATCCCTCCGGCCGGAGGGGATAAGGAAATGATGGATCTGCTGGAACAGATTTTATGAGATAAACGATAGATAAACGATACTGGAACCTCTCATCTTCGTATTATCCGTATTATGGTATCCCCTTGGGGGCACTGAAAACCTCGGAGTTATTCTCCGAGATTTCAATTTGGCTTGTATAGTTATCATTGACCCCACCCTCATTTCCTTTTACAATACTTTCATGGTTTCCCTGCGCCGTTATTTCGCGGGTATGTTCTCATATTGTGCGGGATTTTTCCGCCCCGATCACGACCCGCCTGCTCCGGCCCTTCGA
>JALHUM010000230.1 GCA_022865905.1 Anaerolineales bacterium
CATCAGGTCAATCATGTTCTCGAACATGGCCGATTCCTCGAAGGACGGGTTCATGGTGGCCGATTCGACAAACTCGTCCGCTTTGGTCTTGATGTCAGCGTATTTGAGGAACCACTCGATTTTTTCGCGGATTTCCTTCTTAGATTTCTCGATCGTATCGTGCGTGTCAATCTCGTAGGCTGTCAGGTTGGGAACGCCCTCGACAGGAGTTTGCTTACCGAAGACATTCTGTCCGAGCAGGCTGCTTAGCGAGTGGACCGGGTTGGTTGAGGCCAGCAGGGTTTTCTTGCCCTGCTGGGCGGCCCAAATAGCTGCCGCGCCGGCCATCACGGTCTTACCCACGCCGCCCTTGCCGCCGAAAAAGAGGTACTTCAGCTTCGGTCTTTGGGCCATGTATTGTTGCATAGGTGTCTCGATCATCGCTTACCTCCAAACATGACCTCTGCCATGCGTTCAATCATGGGCAGGCCGGTGATATCGCGCTCGAATTCGGGGATGCGCGCCAGCACTTCGCCGGAGAAGACCTGGTCAATTTCTTTCAGGTAGGTCGTCTGCATCTCCATGCGGTTGCGCAGGTAGGGGGGGATGTTCTGGCCGGCCAGTTCCGGAGGAATGACGCGGTTGACGATATAGCCAGCCAGAGGCACGTCGAATTTGGCGAACAGGCCAGCGGCTTTCTTCGTATCCAGGATGATCATCTCTTCCGGCGTGACGACAAAGAAAAAAGCAGTCTTCAGCTTGTCGGTCAGAATGCTGGAGGATGTGTTGATACGATGCTTAATAAATTGTAGTTCCTTGAGGATCTGATCTTCTTCGCTTTCCTTATTGCGCTGCATGACCGACGCAACCTGCGAGTACTCTTCCATCTCAGTACGCAGCGCGGTGATCTTGTCAATCCATTGGTCATAGACCGAGGCCATGCTCAGGTAGTAGAGGGCATGGCCCAGCGGCACGAGATCGTAGATGTAATAGTCGTAGTTGCTGCTGCCGACAATGTCCACCACTTCGTCGAAAATAGCGCTTTCTTCCATGGCCGGCTCGGCGGCCGCGGCCTGGATGTAGTTCTCGATCTCCTCGGGGATCTCGGGCAGGCCGTACATGTCGCGGATCTTCTGGCGGATTTCCTCCTGGTATTCCTTGATGCGCTGGTCGGCGTCAATTTCCTGGGCGAACAGGTTGGGCATAATCTCGACCGGCCCTTTGCCGAAGATATCGCGTTTGAAGATGTCGGAAAGGCTTGCCTGCGGGTCCACAGAGAAAACCAGTACTTTATGGCCCTGCTTTGCCAGCCAATAGGCGGTAGCGGCGCTGAAGGTGGTCTTGCCCAGGCCGCCCTTGCCGCCGAACATGATGTATCTCCTATCGGGATTCTTATCAAAAACTTCACGCATAGACATAGGTTGCTCCTAGGCTAACGCATCTGTCAGGTCTTTTTCGCGCAACATGCGCCGCTTCCAGGTGCTGATCTGCGGCACCACGTAGGGCAGCAAACGCAGGCTGTAGTACGGCGGCAGGATGGGAATGCCGAGCAGGTCGCCCATCGTGATGAGAATGAACAAGTGCTCCATGCTGCCGCGCGTCTTGAGGGCGTAACGAGCCATGTCATGCCCGGCCATACCATACAGGACGCTTTTGACGCCGTCGAACCAACTGGATTTCTTTTCCTTTTCTTCTGTCATGGTATCAGATACTCCTTTGTAGGATGTGATGAAGCTTTGGTTGATTTTACTGCACAAAAACGTTCAGGTGATCCCCTGGTCACACAGGTCGGTCAAGTCACGTTCGCGCAACATGCTGCGCTTCCAGCCCATGAAGTTGGGCATGGCGTAAGGCAGCAAGCGCAGGCTATAATAGGGCGGCAGAACGGGGATGCCAAGAATATCACCAAAAACAATCAGGATGAATAAATGCTCGAGGTGCGAACGTTCCTTGTGAATGTCACGCACCATCTCATAAACGGTCGCGCCATAGATCATCTGGCCGATGGCTGCGAAAAACTGGCGCAGGGATTTTTTCCAGCGGGAGAAACGGACGCGCATTATGGTGTGAATTATACCTTCATCACCCATGATTACAGGCCCTGGGATCGCAAAACTTGTTCCAGCAGAGCGGCATCCAACCCGGTCACTTTTTCGTGTCCGTTCACCACAAACGTTGGATAGCGGCGCACGCCGTAGCGGATGGACTTGAACATCCCCTGGAGCGAGCGCGGGTCCCAGATACGGATGAGGATGTTCTCGCCGTGACGCGCCGCCAGCTCGAGAAATAGGTCGGAGAGGCGTTGAAAGTCCTCCTGCCAATCCGGTGGATACTCCTCCAGCCCACGCGCATACGGAACTTTACCCAGGTTGGCGCGCGCCATCATGGCCTCACAGGTGAGGCAAACCCCCCAGCCCTCCGGCAGGGGCGAAATGACCTCCACTCGAACTGGTTGCATGATTTGTCCCTGGCGTACAAGGGTGTGCGACGCACCTCAACGGTGCGTCGCACATCGTGGATGGGATTGAGTGGGTTACGCCTTTGCCTGGGCGGCTGCCTTGGCAGCGGGGGCGCGGAATGCCTTGAGGGCATCCCAGGCCAGGAGCAGCGCAGCCAAGACAAGCACCAGCGATACAACGCCAATGACGATCTGCGCAGTGGCAAACTGGCCCACACTGGCAATCTTGTTCGCCACCGGATCGGCGATCTTGGGCAGGTTGAGGACGAAGGACTCATAGGCCTTGTACAGCAACGCCGCGATGGTGGTGACGAACATGAACAAGAAGGGCCAGAGCGTCCACTGGTACTTCTTGCCCTTCGACTTCAACCAGAGGGTCACTAACAGCAGGGCCAGCGAGGCCATCAGTTGGTTGGCCGCGCCGAACACCACCCAGATCTGCAGGAAGGGCACCAGCCAGATCAGCGCCAGGGTGAGGAGCAGGGCGATGATCGTGCCAACATGGACATTCTTCATGATGGGCATCTTATCGCCCAACGCCTCGGCAGAAGCCACGCGCATGAAGCGCACCACCAGGTACATGATCGTCAGCGCCATCAGCGTCAGGAACACCGAGCCGTAGACCGTGCCCAGGGTCATAGGCAGGCCCCAATGGTTCATGAACGTCGCCAGGCCCACGGCGAACACCTTGGCTGCTCCTGCGCCGCCGCCAGCATCAGTGTATCCCTTGAGACCGCCGAAAGCCACGGTGGCGGTCAGGAAGGCTACGACAGCGAAGAACATTTCCAGGAACATGGCGCCGCCGCCCACGTACAGGGCGTCGGTCTCTTTTTCGAGTTGGCGGGCTGTCCCCGATGAGGAGACCAGGCTGTGCCAGCCCGAGATCGCGCCACAGGCGATGGTCACGAACAGGATCGGCCACAATGGGCCAAGTCCTTTGACGGTGAAGCCAGTGAACGCCGGGAAGTCACCCATGCCCGGTCGCCAGATCAGCAAACCGACCACGCCGCCCAGGATGCCCAGGAAGACGATCCAGAAGGCCACGTAGTTGATCGGCTGCGCCCAGCGCCAGATGGGCAGCACCGCGCCGAAGTAGCAGATGATCACTACCATCAGGCTGCCGATGAACTTGGCCTGGGTCACTGTCAGGAACAAGGTAGGACTGACTAGGGTTTTTCCGTCCTCGGCGAGGTGGTAGCCATACAGCAGGCTGAAGAAGTCCCTCACCGGCTGGAGCGTGCTCAACCAGATGCCGACAAAGGAAAGCACCACGGTGATGACCGAGGTGAGGATGATGTCCTTCTTCCATTTGTAGGTCATCTGGCCTGCCAGGATGCCAACCAGGATCACGATGATCACGCCCAACGGCACGGCCACGTTGGTGAGCAGGTTATAACCGACCTGAATGCCGAAGGAGCCCATGATCAGCCAGAGATAGAAGTAAATAAAAAAGAGGAGGATCATCCGAGAGCGGGGCGAGATCAGTTGATAACTGAGCGCGCCGAAGGATTTTCCTTCCTCACGCACCCCTATCATGATGCTGGTGTAATCCTGCACCCAGCCGATGAAGAAGGTGCCGAGGATGATCCACAGCAGGGCTGGCAGCCAGCCCCATTGGACGGCGATGATCGGGCCAAGGATCGGCCCCAGCGCCGCAATGGATTTGAATTGATAGCCGAACAGGACGTTGCGGTTGGCGGGCGTGAAATCCACGCCATCCATGTACATCTTGGCCGGGGTGGCTTTTTTCTCATCGGGTTGAAGAACATTCTTGTTGATCGTCTTGGCATAGAAGAAATACCCTATCCCGATGGCAGCCAAGCCGATTACGAGCGCGAGAATTGAATTCATCTATTCCTCCAATTGTGTTGAGTTTGCGAAACGTTTCAGCACTCATACGAACGCGGGATAACTGGAGTTACTTCGATAGGCACCTCCTTACTGTCTGTGATCCTTTGACTTTGCACGTGGTTTGGTCTTGCTCCGGATCCGCGCCTCTACAGAAGTAGAACACACATACCAATTGCAATACTACTCTGCTCTCAATTATGTGTTGTATACTATGCCAGTATCCAATCTGTATCAATGGAGGCTCTCGATGTCCTTACCTGTACTGCTTTTGATTATCGGTTTTGCCTATGTTCTTGTATGGGGCGGTCTTACCTTGCTGCGGCGTGAGGGGCTTTCGCTGCGGTTTGCCTTGGAAGCGGTGGCGATCACACTCATCTTCAGTGGTCTGGCAGCCTGGACTGGTTTTCAACCGCATCCTGTTCTGTTTCTTCTTTTCCTTTACCTGGTCACGATGCGCGCTCGTTTATTGGTTGATCTGGCGAACTCCTTTGCGCAACGAAAGCAATTTAAACGCGCTGATACTCTCTACAATATCGCAAAGCGTCTGTGGCCTGATCCAAGCGGTAGTTTGATTATACAACTGAATCAAGGAGTGTCAATCTTGCAGCGCAGTGAGACCGATCAGGCGATCGCGGTATTCAATGCCATCTTGCAAAAAGCAGGAGAAGGTAACCTGGGCATTAAATACGAGGCAGCGACACATTACAACCTGGGTGTGGCATACCGTCGAATAGGCATCGAGGCGCAGGCAATACGTGAATTCAATGCTGTGCTGGAAGTATGGCCTGTCTCTCCTTATGCCCTGCGCGCACAGGATGCCCTGGAACAGGGCCGCCAGTGCTCAAAAGCTTCCACAAAATAGATAACACTACACAAGCGGATGTGTTGCGCGGACCCGTAAGGCTAAAACAAGAAACATGAACCGGAGGCGAATCACCTTGCGTATTGCCATCTTTGGCTCTGGAGGGGTCGGCGGTTACTTTGGCGGGAGACTGGCCCAGGCTGTGGAGGATGTCATTTTCATCGCTCGCGGCGAGCATTTGCGGGCCATCCGCCAGAATGGATTAAGAGTGGATAGCATCCTGGGCGATTTTCTCATTTCACCTGCAAGAGCCTCCGACAACCCGGCCGAGGTCGGCACGGTAGACATGGTGCTGGTGGCGGTTAAAGCCTGGCAGGTGCCGGAAGCCGCCGAGGCGATGAAGCCGATGGTCGGGCCGGAGACGATCATCCTTCCGCTGGAAAACGGTGTGGACGCGCCCGATCAACTGGCGGCTGTCCTTGGGGCAGAGCATGTGCTGGGTGGCTTGTGCCGCATCAGCGTGTTCATTGCCGCGCCTGGTCACATCAAGCATGTCGCCATTCAGCCTCACATCGCCTTTGGCGAACTGAATGGCCGTCCCAGCGAGCGTGTGGAAGTGCTGCAGCAGGCCTTCGCCCGCGCCCAGGGCATGACAGTGGCTGTCCCGCTGGATATTCGCGCCGCTTTGTGGGAGAAATTCCTGTTCATCGCCGCCATCAGCGGTGTCGGGGCGGTGACGCGGCAGCCTGCGGGCAACCTGCGCAGCGTGCCCGAGACGCGCACGCTACTGCTGCGTTCCCTGGAAGAGATCGAAATGGTGGCAAAGGCGCGCGGGATCAGCCTGTCCCCCGATATTATCCAAAAGACGATGGGCTTCATCGACAATATGCCCCCGGCAACGCTGGCCTCGATGCAGCGCGATATCATGGATGGCCGTCCCTCAGAATTGGAAGCGCAGAACGGCGCGGTGGTGCGGCTGGGGCGAGAGGCGGGAGTATCTACGCCCACGCACGAATTCATCTACGCCAGCCTGCTGCCGGGGGAGCTCAAGGCGCGAGGGGAAATTTCTTAGCGTGTATTTTATGGCACGAAGGACATCAAGGGGAAACATCGGAGCCTTTGTGTTTCTTCATATTGAAAAATTACCGTGCTCCGCGCCGCCCAAACTGCCGCTCCAGCATATCCACTGATAAATGGATCATCGTCGGCCTGCCATGTGGACAGGTGCGCGGCGAGGCGCAGGTTTCCAGGTCGTTCAGCAGGGCGCGCTGCTCTTCGGGCGAGAGCACCTGTCCGGCCTTGACCGCCAGCCGCTTACAGACGCGCCCAGCAACGCGGGCTTCCACTTCAGCCTGCAAGGGGGTCTCGTCTTCCTCGAAATCTTCCACCACGGCGCGCAGCGCGGCAGAGGGGTCGCTGTCTACAAACAGGAGCGGCACGGCGCGCACCTGGAAGGTATTGGGGCCGAAAGGCTCGACTTTGAAGCCGAAGTGCTGGAGGATGGGCAGATTAGAAACCAGTGTTTCGGTAGATTGGGGGGGCAGGTGGATGACCGCTGGAGTCAACAATGCCTGGGACGGAATGATCTTCAGATTATGTTGCGCCATCAGCTTCTCGAACAGCACCCGTTCGTGCGCGGCGTGCTGGTCAATCAGGTACAGGCCGTCCGGGCCTTCGGCGACCAGGTATGTTGCCCCGATCTGACCGATGAGGCGGAGCAGGGGAACAGGGGGACTGTGGAGCGGCGGAGCAAGGGGGCTGGGGAGCAGAGATGGAGGGGGGACTTCTGGTGGCTCAGTGCCAACTGGCAACTGATCACTGGTTACTGATGACTGGTCACTGGCGAATGACCACGCCGGGTCAACCTGCCTGGCCGGAGTACCCCACAAAGTGGGCGCGACCTGCGGCACGGGGGCGTAAGCCAGCAGGGCGCGGCGCACGGCGCGCTGCACAAAGCTGAAGACGCGGTCCTGCTCCCGGAAGCGCACCTCAGCCTTGGCCGGGTGGACGTTGACATCCACATCAGCCGGCTCGACCTCCAGGAACAAGACCGCCAGCGGATAACGTCCGACCATCAGCAGGGTGTGATAGGCTTGCAGCAGCGCGGCGGACAGGGGGACGTTTTGCACCCAGCGTCCATTGATGAAGAAGGTGATCTCGCGACGATTGGAACGCGTCAGCGCGGTCGGGCTGATGAAACCGGTCAATTTCATACCCGTTTCTTCAGCCAGCACTTCGAGCATCTGCTTGCCAACCTCCACCCCATAGAGCGCAGCCAGGATGGCGCGCTGGTCGCCGTCACCGCTGGTCTGCAGGCTGGATGTCTTCCCCTCGGTGAGCTTGATGCGCACATGCGGATAAGCCAGGGCGTAACGGGCCAGCAGAGCGTCAATGGCGCGCCGCTCGGTCATATCCTTTTTGAGGAACTTGAGCCGCGCCGGGACGTTGTAGAACAAGTCCTCGGCCCGCACGAGCGTGCCTACCGGCGCGCCAATGATCTCTACACGCCCGGTCGCGCCACCCTCCACGTGCAAACGCGCGCCAGCGGCAGAGTCCGCCGTGCGCGAAGTAATGGTCAGCCGCGCCACCGAGCCGATGGAGGCCAGCGCCTCGCCGCGGAAGCCCAGCGTGGAGATGGCGAACAGCTCCTCAGCGCGCGCCAGCTTCGAGGTCGCGTAACGAGCGACGGCCAGCGGCAGCTCGTCAGCCGGGATGCCGCAGCCATCATCGGCGACCTGGATCAGGGTCCGGCCCGCCGCGCCGATCGTCACGGAGACGGATTTCGCACTGGCGTCCAGGGCGTTTTCGAGCAGTTCCTTGACCACCGAGGCAGGACGTTCCACCACTTCACCAGCGGCGATCTGGGAGGCAACCTCAGGCGGCAGTAGTCGGATGGGCATGTCCCTATTATAGTAGCTTCGAGCTACTATTGTACGAGTTATCCACTATAATGGTAGCCTAAGGGCTACCATTATAACCCCATGCCTTTTACCACCATCTTCTTCGACCTGGACGAGACCCTCTACCCGGCCTCCTGCGGCTTGTGGCCGGCCATCAAAGAGCGCATCAACCTGTACATGCGGGAACGGCTGGGCTTCACGCCGGAGCAGATCGAAATCCTGCGGGATAGGTACTTTCGTGAGTATGGGACGACCCTGCGCGGCTTGCAGGCCAACCACAACGTGAACGAGGAAGACTACCTGACCTTTGTCCACGCTCTCCCTTTGGAGGAGTACCTGCAACCGGACACGGAACTGTGCGCCATGCTGGAGGCTTTGCCGGCCCAAAAGCTCATCTTCACCAACGCCGACGCTGCCCATGCCTATCGAGTCATCCACGCCCTGGGGCTGGACGGCTGCTTCAACGCCATCCTGGACGTGCACGCCGTCGAGCCTTACTGCAAGCCGATGCGCGAGGCCTTCGAGATCGCCCTGGAATTCGCCGCGGAAAGCGACCCTGGCCAGTGCGTCGTCATTGACGACCTGCCGTACACGACGCGTGCGGCGCGTGAGATGGGCTTTTTCACCGTGCTGATGGGGGAAAATGGCTCCCCTGCGGATGCCGATGCCAGGCTTGCCCGTTTGGTGGATCTGCCAAAGATCCTCGATGGGCGATAAGAATTCGGCTCTCCCGTTTTTGGCAGGAAAACTCTAAAACAACCCCCAGAGAACGGGGGCAAGAGGGCACAAAGCGGAAAACCCAAAAACTCTTACGTTCCTTTTACACAAGGCGGCTACAATTTCATCTTGCTTTAATCACGGCGTGATAGGCTATTGCTCAGTTGTACGATCTCAATAAACTAGAGAGTGGGGGGTGTGCGGGCGGCTTCGCACCCTTCGGGTATGCTTCGCGACCGCCCGCACACCCCCCATCTCCACCTGTTTATGAAGATACGCTCCGTGTTACCACAAGGAGATTCTTGGTATGAATAACAAAGTCCTGCGCGTTATATTGGTCTTGTTCGTCGCTGGCGTGCTGGTCGTCGGCTCGTTCGGTGGAGGGTTTGTTACGGGGCGCCTGCTGCCCGCCAATACGATTGTCCCAACGCTGTCGCCACAGGTCACCGCCACGCCGGGCGGGGACGAAAGCTTGCAAACGACCTTCCAGCCGTTCTGGGAAGCCTGGAGCATCGCCCACCAGAGATATGTGGATCAACCGCTGGACGATACGGCGCTGATGCGCGGCGCCATCCGTGGCATGATGGCAGCCCTGGGCGATGCCCATTCCGCCTATTTGGATCCACAGGAATACAAGGAAGCTGAAACCTCTATATCCGGCGAATATGAGGGCATTGGTGCCTATGTGGATACCAACAAAGACTACCTGACGGTTGTCAGCCCAATTGCAGGTTCTCCTGCCGAAAAGGCTGACTTGAAATCCGGCGACCAGATCATCGCCATTGACGGCCAGGATATGACCGGCGTGAACCCTGAGCTGGCGCGGCAAAAAGTGCTGGGGCCGGCAGGCTCGACCGTCCACCTGACCATCCTCCGCGAGGGCATAGACCAGCCATTGGAGTTCGATATCGTCCGCGCCAATATCGTCATCCCCAGCGTGGAAAGCAAGATGCTGGATAATGGCATCGCCTACGTCAAACTCTCGATCTTTGGCGATAACACGGCGACTGACCTCCACCAGGTGCTCAAAGACCTGATGGCGCAACAGCCAACCGGCCTGATCCTCGATTTACGCAACAACCCCGGCGGCGTCGTACCGACCGCCATTCAGGTCGCTTCCGAGTTCATCGGGGATGGCGTCATCATGTACGAACAACAAGGCGATGGCACCCGCACGCCTACCAACGCGCTTTCAGGCGGCCTGGCAATAGACATCCCTCTGGTCGTGCTGGTCAACGAAGGCTCGGCCTCGGCGTCCGAGATCGTCGCTGGCGCCATCCAGGATTACAGTCGCGCCAAGCTGGTGGGTGTGACCACTTATGGGAAAGGCTCGGAGCAGAATTGGGTGCCTCTCTCCAATGACCAGGGCGCGGTTCTTGTGACCATCGCCAGGTGGCTGACCCCCAACGGGCGCACCATTGACAAGATCGGCCTGACGCCGAATGTGGTCGTTGAGATGACAGAGGAGGACGTCACCGCTGGTCTCGATCCGCAGTTGAACACAGCTACTGCATTCCTGCTCCAAATGGTTGCGGGTATCCCAATCACTCCACAAGAATCTGCCTTATTACCCCAATTCCCGCATTCGTCGGTTGAATTAATATACCACCCTGAAGCAGGTACTCTATCCACTCCAGATGGGCAGATTGCCTACATTTTGGACCAGGAAAACAATCGCTGGCTACCTTACGTTCCGGACGAAATCAAAAGGTCTCTCCCTACTGATTTTAATCTTTATGAAGATTCGATGGGTTGGGCCATTCGCTCGGCAGATGGCCAAGAATTATTTATATGGGACCCAGTCTCCTTTACTTGGATATTCGCGAATATGTTATCTACTCCCGCTTCAGAATCCTCAACAGCTACCTATTCGCTTATAACGTGTCCGCTTGCTATGCCACCACATCTGACGATTGGCAAACCAGCTCGCCTGACAATCAACCTTAATGTGCGCTCATCGCCTGGCATCGAAGACAACTGGCTTCAGACTCTGCCGGTTGGCACTCAGGTGGAGGTTCTGGATGGAGCGCAGTGTATTCCGTACGGTAGTGGGGCTTATCTCTGGTGGCAAGTGAGTATCTCCGATGGTACCACCGGCTGGTTGGCCGAAGGTTCACTGACAGGAAAATACTACTTCATTGAGGTAGTCAAATAAAATCTCGCAATATGTGCCTTAGGATTACTAACAGGAGATAGTTTATGTTCTTCGACCCGACCTATTTGCTCTACATGGCTCCGGCCTTCCTGATCATGCTGCTGACGACCTGGTACGTCAACTCGGCGTACCGGACCTGGGGCCGGGTGCCGGCGCGCAGCCAGATGACCGGCTACCAGGCCGCGCAACGGCTGATCTCGACCGGCGGCCTGTACGGGATCCAGATCCAGGCTGCGGCCGGGAAGCTCAGCGATAATTATGACCCGCGTGACAAAGTGCTGCACCTCTCGCACGGCGTAGCGGAGAGCGCCTCGGTGGCCTCACTGGCGGTCGCCGCGCACGAGCTGGGCCATGCCATGCAGGATCGCGATGGTTACCTGCCCTTGCGCTTCCGCGCCGCACTGGTGCCGATGGTCAACATCGGCTCGTACCTCGGCTGGATCCTGATCTTTCTGGGCTTGTTGCTGAACTTCACGAATCTGGCCTGGCTGGGTGTGCTGGCCTTTGCCGGTGGCGCGATCTTTTCCCTGGCGACCCTGCCGGTGGAGTTGAACGCCTCGGCGCGCGCCCGTCGCCTGCTGACCAACTCCGGCCTCATCATCGGCGAGGACGAGCAGCGCGGCGTCAACACCGTGCTCAACGCCGCCGCGCTGACCTACGTGGCTGCGCTGGTCACGGCGGTGATGCAACTACTCTACTACGCTTCATTGGTATCCGGCTTCGGTAGACGCCGGAGATGATTACTCGATGTGCAACCTCCCGCAGGGTTAAAAGTCACCTGCGGGAGGTTTTTCTATGCCGACCTACCCCACCTTGGTTTTGACACTCTCGATCTTATCCGCGATCGTTTGCTCCCGGTCTGTCCTTGTCCCCAACCTGATCGAGGTCGAGACGCGCGGCACGCCCATCTCGTGCAAAGTTTCGTGGCAGCGCTTGAAGGCTGCGAAGACCGCCTCCCACTCGCCCTCCACGTTCGTCCCGTAAGCGTGCAAGCGCGGATTCAGGCCAGCGTCGGCAAGGATCCGCTCGCAGGCCGCGACGTATTTGGATACCGAGACGCCCACGCCGATGGGGATGACACATATATCTGCGATCACCTTCATTTCTGCCTCTCTTCTTGTGACTTGTCCCCCACAGTATAAGACAAATATCCCTCGAAAATCAAGCGCGACATCTCCACGCGGATGTGGTATATATTATAGCCAAGTACTCATCCTCTCCCCAAGGAGCCTCCTATGCTCGCCATCGAAAAAATAAACACGGACAATAAATCTCAAGCCAGACGTTTCGTCGAATTCTACTACGATCTCTACAAAGACTGCCCGCAGTGGGTCCCGCCGCTGTATATGGATGCGTATCTCCCGCTCAACCGCAAGAAACATCCCTTCTTCGAGCACTCCGGGGCCGATTTCTTCCTGGCCGTGCGGGATGGCGAAGTGGTAGGCCGCATCTGCGCCGGGGAAAACAAGCCGTTTAATGAATACCACAAGACGAAGAAAGCCCAATTTTATTTCTTCGACGCCATTGACGACCTGGAGGTCGCCCGTGCACTCTTCGC
>JALHUM010000231.1 GCA_022865905.1 Anaerolineales bacterium
AGTCGTTACTACGGTCGTGGCGATGAAGAAGCAGCAGGAAATTCTGCACGCCGAGGTGGCGGTGGCGCGGAACCCGGCCAAGCGCATGGCCGGTCAACTGGTGGGACGCTGGGTGAACGTCTTCGGCTCGGGTTTACTGGCGCCAGTCGCTCGTCGCTGGAAGACGCAGATCAACGAAATCGCGAAAGCGGGAGCAGGTTTCGAATCCCTGCCCGAGGCGGACCACAATACCCTTGCCGGGCTGTCCAACCCCAAGGATGTCCTCAGCCACACGTTCGGCATTTTCTTGCGCGCTCCATTCGAAACAACGAATTCAATCCATCCCCGCAACCGCTTGCGCGCCAACCTGACCCGGCAAGCCTTCATGCTCGAAGGCTTGAACACCGATTTCTACGACGCCCAGGGCGATACCCCGCTGGCGCACATGTGGACGGCATTGCATTTCGGCGATTACCTAGCTTATTATCTGGCAATGGCCTACGGCGTAGCCCCGACCCCCGTTGAAGCGCTGGAAAAGTTCAAAGCCGACATGAAGGCGGCGAAATAAAACGAACTTCACGCAGGTTCCAAGCCTGCGAGAAGTTTATTATGGTAGCCGTGGCTACCATTATCGAATTTGCAGCTCAATCACCCCTGCCAGTATTCCCAACGCGCCTCCCGCGACGATATCCGAAACGTAATGTACCCCCATCGCCACGCGCGCCAAGGCTACCAGCGGCGCCCAAACCCACAAGAGGGCTGCCAGCCAGCCTGGACCGAGGCCGGTCGCCAAGATGGCGATCAAGATCACCCTGGCGGCATGACCGGAGGGGAAGGAGTGCGGGTCGGTGGTGCGATAAAATGCGCCCCATTCACCTTCCGGCCGGCGGCGGCGGATGAGGAACTTGACCGGCAGCACGAACACAGCCAGGGCAATAATGCTGACCAGCACGGTCAACGCCCAGGCTCTCCAGAAGGCATCCCCGCGCCACCAGAGCAGCGCCAGCCCGGCCCACCAGAACCAGGAATCCCCGGAATGGGCCAGGATGGCAGCCAAAGTCCGTAAAACACCCGGACGCTCGGCCACCCGTAGTTGCGCGGACAGACGAGCGTCCATTTCGAGTAGACGACTCGGGTTCACTTGGCTTTCTTCTGTGGTTTCCTGGCAGCCGCTTTTTTCACGACTACCTTCTTGGGGACGGCTTTGTTCTTGCGCCGCTGTGCCTTAGCCAGGTCAGCGCGCAGGATCTCGAGTTGGTGCGGCTTGTCAATATCCATGCCGATCTCGGCATACGGGCAGACGATGGTCCGCCCGGTGATCTTGAGCCGCTTCATGATGTTGGCAGCCGCCTTCTCCAGGGTCAATTGACGGAAGAGGAGCAGGAAGAGCGTGTCGAAACCGATCAGCCCGGCCTGCTTGAGCGGGCTTTTGCGGGCGTTGGTGATCTTCTCCCACAGGTCTGTATCTTCGCTGGTGAGCAGTCCGACCCGCCCCACGTTCATGTCGCCGCCGCACACTTCCATATCCTTGAGGCGGGTGTACGTCCGCTTGGAGCTGGGGAAGCGCTTCTCCATGACCTCGCGCTGGATGATATTGTAGTAGATGTCATCGTCCGTTTGCATGGCTGTGTTCACCGCCCAGTCCACCATTTCACCGCTGATGGCCGGGATATCCGATGAGACGAGCAGCACGTGTCTGGCCTTTATGTTGATCTCCAAAACCTTCTCAGCCCCGGCGCGCAGATTATCCAACATCTTGCCCTGATTGGGAATGAAGTAGAGGGGTTTCCCACATTTGACGTCGCTTTTTTCGCTCAAGCCGACGAGGATCACGTTCTCGACAACAGTGGACTGGGTAAGGGCATCCAGCACCCACTGGATCATCGGTTTGCCGGCAATATCCACCAGGGCCTTGGGGTGGCCTTGCGTTGCCGGGTACAGCGGTTCTTCCGGGAGCGGGATTCCGCCCGCAGTCACGATTGCATCCATAATAATTCCTTCCCCCCTCTCCCTTTTAGGAAGAGGGGACGGGGGTGAGGGTTAGTTCAATTCCTGCAACGTCGGCTCGAAGCTGAGCTTGTCGAGCAGCTCATTATATTCGTCACGGGTCAGGGCGCGCTTCTTGCCCGAGATGGCGATCAACGCGGCTTCCATCATGTTCGTGCCAAAGGAGCGGCCTTCCAGCACCGGCGTTGTCGTAACCAGGTACTGCACGCCGCATTTCTTGAACAGCGCTACGTCTTCCTGCGTAGTTGTGTTGGTCACGACGATCTTGCCTTTCATATCATCTGGCATATAACGCTTGATGTAATGGCAGTCGCCCGCCGCCACAGTCGCCCAATGGAAATGTTCCGGATGCTTCGGTTTGCGCTCTTCCTGCTTTTCACCGGTGGGATAGACCCACTCGAAGGGCAGGCGTCCGGCAATTGGCATCAAGAACCCTGCCAGGGTCTTGAGTTGTTTCTCGGTGTGGAGGGCAATCGGAATGCCGAGCGAGAACATCAGGTCGCCGAAGACGCACTCGTAGCCGGCCTGCACAAATCCATGCGCCAGCCCCCAGCGATCCGCGCCGGTCATGACGAAGGCCTTCTTGCCGCCCATCTTCTTGACGTAATCGCCGAGCCGGGCTTCCACGAACGGCGCAGCCTTTTTCTCCAGCGTGTTCTTCAGCCCCGTTCCGTCCACCACAGGCGTCTCTTTGATGAAGCGCACCATCTTCTCGACTGAATAGAGCCGGTACCACTTGTCGTCCACCATCAGGCCCAGGTCCGCGCCGCCGACGCCGAAGGCGTCCACTTTGCCGTCCAGTTCCTGATATTTGCGCGCCGCGGCTTCCATGTCGCCGTCGGTGCCGATGCGCTCGATACTGACTTCCTCGCCCAGCAATTTGACAGTGACGGCCTTATCACGCTTGGACGAGCCAATGCTGATGCTGACTGCTCGTTTCATAAGGACAACCTCCTCCGAGATTTGGTGAGGCGAGTATACACCCAACTAAATGTTCTGAAAATAGGATGGAAAAACCTGCCCGTAAGCTTCAACCCCGATCAGCCCGCTGCGTTTCGGACTTGGGCCTGCCGCGCTCACGAGAAGCGTTCCCGCCCCGACAAGTTCCCGCCAAGCCGCAGGGTTGTATAATTGCTCTGCACCTCTCCTATGATAATTCTTGCCCCCTGGAGAAAACAATGACTCGCCGTATCACCATCGCCCTGCTCATCCTGTATGCTTTGTTGACCGCTTACCCGCTGGTCAGCCTCGCTCTCGGCGCCTCACCGATGGGCATTATGACGCCAATCACAACCCTCGCTGGCTTCACCTTTGCCCTGTACCATGCCGGCCAGCGCGAAGGCTGGGAGCGCGCTTTACGATTGCTGGCATTGGTCTTCGGCGTCAGCCTGCTCTTCGAGAGCATCGGCGTGGCGACCGGTTGGATTTATGGCCCCTACCATTACAGCGATAAGCTTGGCCCGCTCTTTCTGGGGCTGGTGCCGATTCTCATCCCGGTGGCCTGGTTCATGATGAGCTATCCCTCCTTCGTCATCGCCGATTGGCTTGTCCCCGCGGACTGGAAGCGCGGGCCGAGACTGCTGGCCGTAGCAGCCGTCGGGGGGCTGGCCATGACTGCCTGGGACCTGGTCATGGACCCGGTCATGGTCGCTGGCGGGCACTGGGTATGGGATACGAACGGCGCTTACTTCGGCATCCCCCTGCAAAACTACTCGGGCTGGTGGCTGACGGTCTTCACCACTTTTGCCCTATATTTGCTGATTTCAGGTAGGACGGAAAAACCAGTCGAAGCCCGCTTCGACCGGCTGGCAGTGGCGAGTTACCTGGTCACCGCGCTCGGCATAGTGGCTGTTTCGCTGGTCTCCGGCGCAGGCGCTTTGGCGCTGATCGGCTTCTTTGCGATGATGCCCTGGGTAGCAGCAGGGTGGCTGAGGATGAACAAAACAATTTAGCGCCAGAACATAGAGTTTCCAAAAAGCCCCCATCTACACCAGGCGGGCTTTTCGTGTTCATTCGTGTGACTTGGTGGATTACTTCGCCAGCAACTCCGCCAAAACCTTGGAGGATTGATCTTCCACTACCTGGTGCAGCGATCCGCCGTGCGCGTCCATCGTCACCACCACGGGGAGTTCCTTGACCTCGATCACCCACATGGCTTCCGGCACGCCGAAGTCCAGCTTGTATACGCTCAGCACTTTCGTTACCGATTGAGCAATATAGGTCGCTGCGCCACCGATAGCGTGGAAGTAAACAAAGGGCACTTCCTGGCAGCCTTTCAGCGTTTTCGGCCCCATGCCGCCCTTGCCGATCACGCCCTTGAGGTCGAAGTGCTTCATCACGTCGGCCTGGTATGGCTCCTCACGGATGGAGGTGGTCGGCCCGGCGGCCACGAACTTATATTGCCTGGTATCCAGCCCGGAGACGACCGGGCCGCAGTGATAGAGGATGCCGCCTTTGAGTAGGGGCTTGAGCGCCTCATAAACCTTCAGGTCATCACCCTGCGGGTGACGCGCCTTCTTGATAAACGTCTCGATCAGCCACTTGTGGACGGTATCGCGCCCGGTGACCATGACGCCAGTCAGTGCCACCGGCTCGCCGACCTTCAGGCTGCGGATGGTTTCATCTCTGATGGGAATGGTAATTTCACGCATGTTGATCTCCTTACGTTTTACCGAGTAGGCCTTCGGCGCTTTACGATTTACGACTGCGTAATGGTAGCCTGCAATCGGGCTACCATAATGCGTAAACGTAAAACGTCATTTCCTCAATCGTAGGTGACCTCGTCGCCGCGCACGGTCATCTTGCGCCGCCGGTAGGCCCAACACATGTACGACACCGTGACGAAGTAACAGGCTGGCAGGCGGTGTCGGCCCGTGATCTTGGTGTCCAGCACGGTGGTCTTGCCGCCGAAACCCATCGGGCCGATGCCGAGGGTGTTGGCTTCTTCGGTCAGTTGCTTTTCGAGCGCGGCCAGCTTTGGGTCCGGGTTGGATTCGTCCATCTTGCGGAACAGGACTTCCTTGGAGGCCAGATAAGCAGAGCCGCGGTCGCCGCCGATGGAGACACCCAGAATGCCCGGGGCGCAGCCTTGACCCTGGGCCTTGTGGACCGCGTCCAGGACGACTTTGCGCACCCCGGCCAGGTCGCGGCCGGCCCCGAGGCGGTTATCGGGCAGGGAGTACTGCGCCCCAACGTTCTCGCAGCCGCCGCCCTTGAGCATCAGTTCGATGGTCAGCTCCTCGCCTTCGACTTCCTCGAAGTGGATGTAGGGGAAGTCGTCGCCGCCCAGGTTGTTGCCGCTGTTCTTGTCGTAGACCGCATCCACAGCGTTCGGACGCATGTAGGACTTCTTGGTGGCCTCGGCTAGCGCCGTGCGGATCTGCTGCTTGAGTTTCAGCGTGCTCCAGCCTGGGGGGTACTTGACGTAGAAGATGGGCGTGCCGGTATCCTGGCAGATGGGCGAGGAATTCTTGCGGGAGAGTTCCACGTTCTTGAGGATGGTCTCCAGCGCGCCGCGCGCCGCTGAACCGGGGGCTTCCTTTTCGACCGCCGTGCGCAGACGTTTTTCCACATCCGGCGGCAGGTCCGAAGAGGTGCGGCGGATGAGTTCAAGGATTTCGTTGGTCAGGTCTCGCATGGTTCCTCCATTCTCGGTGAGTTCTAATGCTTTCTCTATGATGGTAGGGCATTCACCTACCATGATACCCCGAAAAGATTAAAATTCGAGTAACAAA
>JALHUM010000232.1 GCA_022865905.1 Anaerolineales bacterium
CAACCCGGTCTGCTTCGAGGTGCCTTCGAGCTACGAGATCACCGTTCGCGGGAAGAAGATAGTTGGCTCGGCGCAGGCGCGGCGGAAGGATGGCATTCTCCAGCACGGCTCGCTGCCCTTGAGCGGCGACTTGGCGCGCATCACCCAAGCCCTCGCCTTCCCAGACGAAGCCGCCAGAGCACGCGCCGCTGAACGCCTGCTGGAACGGGCAACGACAGTGGAGACTGCCCTGGGGCGCATTGTCTCCTGGAACGAGGCGGCGCAGGCTTATATCGCCGCTTTCCGGTCCGTGCTCGCCCTGGACCTCCAGCCGGGCGAACTCAGTCCGCAAGAAAAAGCGCGCACCGGGCAATTGGTTGCCGCCAGATACACTCACCCCGACTGGAACCGAAAACAAAAAAGTTGAAGGCCATCGCCTTCAACTTTCGCAGTATGGAAAATTTTACCACTTACGGTGTGAGCAGGACAAAGTTAATCTGCTTATATCCCAGGGTTTCAAAGAACCAGCGCAGATACAGCTGGGCATTGGTCATTGCCTGGTCAAGGATGCCATCCTCCAAGGCCGCCTTGAGGATTTCCTCCTCAGCCGCCTGGCGGGCGGTCGTCTCCAGATTGGGGTCGGGGCTTTTCAGGATACCAGTATCGCGCTCATATACATATGTTTTTTCATTGTCGAGGGTGGCAACAAAAACCTCCGCCTCTGGTAAGCGCACGTTGAGCACCCCCTGGTCCAACCACATATCTTCCGGCTTGATCTTGGCCATGTCAATTCCGGCGATCACCAAACCATGCGCGACGAGCAACAACCGGTCCTGGATGAGGAAGGCAAAAGTCCCCTGCCCGGTTTCAGCCGTAATGACCTTTTCAACGTTGTAGCGGATCGTTTCCAACCGGGCGAGCGATTGAACTTCATTGATAATTGTTACCGGGTCCGGAATGATCGTGGGTGTGGGATGCAACAGGTTGGCAACCTGGGTACCCAGTTCATGGTTCGTCTGTTGTAAAGGATTAAGGGCGTTGTTGATGCTGTTGTTGACCAGACCCACCAGGAACCAGATGGCTGCAATACCCGCCAGAATCAGAATGATCCTGGCGATTAATTTGGAAGAATTCAAAGGGTTTACATTGGACATGTCATGATTATACCGAAATTATTAGCCCTGTCACTTGCCATATTTGTTAATTCGAGATTTTATCAGGCAGTCGCTGGGGAAAATCCCCAAAACCAAATTCCCATGAGAGAAGAAGAAATATGAAAAAAGTTTTTGTGTTTGTTTCCATACTGGTTGCGGCCATTATGCTGCTCACAGCATGCGGTCCCGCCGCGACCCCACGCCGGCTGCGAGCGAGGCGCCCGTGGTGGTAGCACCCACGGAGACTACTGTTCCGCCTCCGTCCCTTGGTACTTCGTAGATAATGGTCTTCCCCGCGCCCCGCCCCTCTCCCTCAGCGTTCTGACCCGCACCACTTATACATTCACCCTGTCAAATCATTTGGCACGTTCCACAACTGAATGATGTGCAGGTCCACATTTATGAATTCCTCAAATTGTTTATTGACATATAGACTGGTTTGGCGCATAATAATAACAGTCGTTTTTATTTCATCCAAGAGAGTTGGATAGCATTGTAATCCCCCAGAAAGGAGACTCAAAATAACCAATAAAAATTACTATCTGCTGAGAACATAAATATGATCCTTTGGCTCACAACAACCAGCCAATAGAATTTTGAACTACAACAGGAGAATGCAACCTATGAATACAAACAACCCCCGGCGAGTGTCTATGATACTCATGACACTCGCCGTAATGTTTTCCATGTTTGCTTCAGCCGTGATGGCTGTGCCATCAGCAACCGCTGCCAGCCTTGTATCTTTCACAATCCTGCATACCAACGACTTCCATGGTCAGTTGGAAAAGAGCGGAAGTAACCCCGGCTTGCCGAGCGTAGCCTATCAAGTTGGGGTACAGCAGGCGGCTGTGGGTGGCGCGCAGAATACCATCCTGGTTGACAGCGGCGACGAGATGCAAGGTTCGCTCCTTTCGAACCTGAATCACGGCAGCCCCGTCGTAGACGCCTTCAATAACATGGGATATTCTGTCGCCACCTTTGGTAATCACGAGTTCGACTGGGGACAGGCGAACCTGATCAACCGCACTGCACAGGCGACCTATCCTTACGTGTCTGCCAACATCGTGGTGAACGACACCAGCAACTGCGCCACCGCCGGCTGGACTTCGCCCAGCTTCACCACGCCTTACATGATCAAGTCGCTGACCACAACAAGCGGCCCGATCAATGTAGCCTTCATCGGCGTATCCACCACCGAGACTCCCACCATAACGGTCTCCACAGCCACGGCCGGTCTGTGTTTCAAGGATCCGGCTGAGTCGATCCTCCATTACTATGACACGGTCAAGGCCTCGGCGGATGTCGTCATCGTTTTGAGCCACCTGGGCTACAACGACGGCGGTTATGGCTATGGCCTGCCCGTCTATGGCGACATGACTCTCGCTAACCGGCTTCTTACCGCTGGCAAGTATGTCCCGTTGATCATCGGTGGTCACAGCCACTCCAACCTGAGCGCAGCCGGAACTGTAACCGTTGCCGGTAAGACAACTACCGTTGTCCAGGCGTATTACAACGGACGCCAACTCGGCCGCGCCGACCTGACGTTTGACGCCGGCACCGGCCTCGCGACGGTGGCCTGGCAAAAGATCGCTGTCCCCGTGCCCGCGGAGGCTCCCGGCGTTCCCGCTGGCCCGACCGAGAACGCGGCGGTTAAGACCATCATCCAGGGATACGCGAACGATCCAACTTACCTGAATTTGGTCAATCAACCCGTCGGTTATTCGTCCGTGGACCTGCCCCGCCTTGGCGGTACAATCGACAACATGATGGGCACCTTCATTGACGATGCCATCTACAACTACCTGAACACCGACGCTGAACCGACCAACGACATTGATATCTTCTTCAATAACGCTGGCGGCATCCGCACTGACTGGTGTTGGAATGGCAGCGACTGGGTCAATTTGAGCTGTGTGGCCGGAACACATGCCGCTGGGCTTCTCACCTACGGCGACATGTTCACCATTCTACCGTTCGGCAATGCCACCGCCGTCGGCCAGATGAGCGGGGCGAAGATCCTGGAAGTGCTCAACTATGCTCCCAATGTGACAAACGGTGTGATCCAACCGGCCGGCTTGAAATTCAGTTATTTCAAGTACACCGATACGAACCCCGGCCCGCAACCCTATGCCTGGGGCGCCTTCGATGTCACGGTCTATAACAAGGCCACCGACACTTGGGAACCGCTGGATTTGATCAAGACTTACAACGTGGGCACGAACGAATTCCTGGCTCCCGCGGGCGGCGACGGCTACAGCGCCTTCAAGTACATGACCAATATCACCTACTGGGGTGATATGCTCAACGCCGTCAATGCCTATGTCAGCGCCACCTACGGCACCGCTGGTACATCCTACCTCGGCCCGGACGGTGACGGTACCCTCGACGAGCGCATCCTTCGCGACGGGAATGGCGATAATGTTTATGATACCGGCGAAATCGTCCCGCTCACGATCCTGCACCACAACGACTCGCACGGCAACCTACCCAAGGGCTCATATGTTGGCTACACCCAGCTGGCCACGCTGATCAAGCAGGAAAGACTGCATAACCCCACCCGCACCCTCCTGCTTAGCTCGGGCGATAACATCCAGGGCGACGCGATGAGTTACTACTTCAAGACCGCGCCGACAGGCTTCGCCTCGGATGGCACGCCGATTACTGACCCCAGCATGCACATCCAACCGTTGATCAAGGTCTTCAACTCCATGGGCTACGATGCCATGACCTTGGGCAACCACGAGTTCAACTTCGGGTCGGACATCTTCACCAGCGTGCTCGAACAGGCCACCTTCCCACTCCTGCAGGCCAATGTCACCGAAGACCCTGCTCACCCCTATGGGCTGGCTACGGCGAACATCCAGCCCTACGTTCTAAAGACCGTCGGCGGTGATATCAACGTCGCCATCCTCGGCATCGGCAACCACCGCGTCCCCAACTACGAACTGCCGAGCAACATCCCTGGCCTGACCTTCTCTGATCCGATCGCCAAGGCCCAGGAACTTTCGGCCCTGTTGCGCCCCACCAACGATGTGGTCATCGCTTTGACGCACATCGGGTTCACCGAAAACCCGGCCAGCGTGGAAGTGGATGCCAACGTTGACACCAACCTGGTGGCACAGACCTCCGGCCTGGATGCCGTCATCGGCGGGCACAGCCACACCAACCCGGCCACCGGCTTCGGCGCGTACAAGTACCTGCCTAGCATCGTCCCCGATGTTGACGGGAACCCGGTCGTCGTTGCCCAGGCCTATCGCTACAACAACACCCTGGGCGAGGTGGTTATCGGTTTGAGCTCGCTCGGCGGAGGCGCGTATGAAGTCGTCAGCCAGACCGGGCGTTATCTCAGCGTGGCCATGGCTCAGGCAGAAGACCCCGCCACCAAGGCCATCGTGGATCCGTATACCGCGTTGCTGACCACTTACAACAACACGACCATCGGTCAGACCACCGTCCCCATTGATGCTCTGCAAGCCTTCACACAGGAAACCAACGGCGCCAACCTGCAGGCCGACGCCGCCGTGTATGAGTTGGAGACCGCGCACAGCATCCCGGTCGACTTCCATCTCTCCGGCGCGATGACCAACTCGAAGATCGCGAACGCCGCTACCCCGGCCGTTCCGTACACGCTGAAGATCGCAGACATGTTCACCGCCATGCCGTACGAGAACTCTCTCGTGGTTATCAGCATGAATGGCCCGCAGATTAAGGCAGTGCTGGAACGCGCCTACCGCAACTACTATTACTACAAGTTTGTTGCGGGTTATGGCGGGTACTCCTACTACACCACCTGCATGATCGATACCAACTCTGGGAACCAGATCATGTACAACGACGCGTATCCGGTCCTGCCAAACGGCAATAACGCCGCCTCGTTGACCATTGGCGGGGTTCCTGTGGACTTCAAAAACGCCACCAAGTACTACAATGTCTCCACGGTCAACTACCTGGCGGCGGGTTCCTGCAACTTCAATGATGCAGGGGTATCCCTCTGGCCGCTCGACCAGATTGTAGCCGATACGCAGTACTATGTGCGCGACTCAGTGATCAATTACATTACCCACATGGGCACCGTCTCGCCTGCCATTGAAGGCCGGCTGCAATTTGTCAAATCCGACTATACGGACCACTGGGCCACGCCGTATATCTACCGCCTCTACGCGGCTGGCTTGACAATAGGATGTGGGACCTTCCCGCTGATCTATTGCCCTGAGGGCACCGTCACGCGTGCCGAGATGGCGGCCTTCCTTGAACGTGGCTTGCATGGCTCGGCATTCATCCCGCCTGCCGTGGGCGCTAGCACCGGTTTCAGTGACGTCTCTACCAGCTATTGGGCTGCCGCCTGGATCAAACAACTTGCTGCGGATGGCATCACCAATGGTTGTGGTGGCGGCAACTATTGCCCCGAAAACCCGGTCACCCGCGCACAGATGGCCGTCCTGCTCCTGCGCGCCAAGCATGGTGCCACCTATACTCCTCCCGCAGTGGGCCCGTTCTACGGCTTCAATGACGTGTCTACTACCTATTGGTCCGCCGCCTGGATCAAGCAGCTTGCGTGGGAGGGTATCACGACCGGCTGTGGTGGCGGTAACTACTGCCCCGAAGACCCGGTCACCCGCGCCCAGATGGCGGTATTCCTGGTGCGGACGTTCAACCTGCCGTAATTTTTTGTCCGGCAGAGCTAAGCACGGTTTTGGGGCGGACACCTGTCTGCCCCATTTTCCTTATTAAGAGAATTCTTCACCATTGTCTAACGCAAAGGTCAGTGGAGGTCACGCTTCCAAAGTCCCCAATAGGGGCAGCGTTACACCTCCTGGAAAAAATCTCGCCCCCTCCCTCCTCTCCCCGCGCGTTGACTCCCCATCCCCCGCACACTGCGGATAACCCGCTCGTCATGGCCCTGGCGCCCTCTGCCAATACTCAGGAACTGTTGGCCGGTGGTGAGGCCATTGCCGCCAAGCTGACTGAGTTGACCGGCTACGTTTTCACCACCAGCGTCCCAACCAACTATGCTGCACTAGTCGAGGCCATGGGTTCCAGCAATGCACAGATTTGCTGGCTGCCGACCGTTCCTTACATCGTGGCCTACGGCCACCGTTGGTCTGGTGACCCTGCGCAGCGCTGCCGATCACTATACCTTCGAGTTCATCGTCAACGCCAACAAGATCGCTGATGGCACATTTACTTCCTACTCCGATTCCGCCAAGGGTGCCAACACAGCGGATGCCGCCACCGCCCTGGCGTAGTTTTCCAGCAAACGCCCGTGCTACACCGACCCGTTGTATTCCTCCGGTTACCTTGTGCCGGCAGGCTTCCTGGCGGCCAGCAATATCACCAAGCGCGGGTCGGTTGGCACAACCGTCTATTACCTCACCCGTTCGTTCTTCAACATTACCCGTTCCTATGAACCGCTGGTGATGGCCACTGTCTTCGCCTTCTGGGTGGGTTACGGACCTTTTGCCGGTACGCTGGCACTGACCGTGGTGACGATCGCCTCGCTCGGCAAGTTGTTCTCGGAGGCGGTCGAAAGCATTGACCGGGGGCCGATCGAGGCGCTCCAGGCCACCGGCGCCAATCGCCTTCAGGTGGTCGTTTACGCCGTCATCCCGCAGATCGTCCCGGATTTTGTCTCGTTCATCATCTACCACTGGGATATCAACATCCGCATCTCGACCATCATCGGCTTTGTCGGCGGCGGCGGTATTGGATACTACCTGAGCCAGCAGATCAACTCCCTGATTAGCTGGCACAAGGCCGGGACGGCCATCTGGGCCATCGTGATCGTCGTCTGGGCAATGGATTTCCTCAGTTCCGAGGTGCGCAAGCGGCTAACATAATCGAGTGTCATAGCGAGGAGGGTCTATTACCCTGCGCGAAGTGAAGGGGTATCGAGACCCGACGCCTGCCCTGAGCATGTCGAAGGGAAGCAATTCCCATCATGCAATCTGACATGACTCACCCCGAATTTAAGCTTCGGGGTGAGTTTTTGTATCGACGGCTTGGTTTTGCGAACTCTTCCCCCCTCCCCCCTTCCCTAAAGGGACGGGGGGGTGGCAGGGGTGGGGGCTAGTTTTGGCCACTAGAATTAAATTCGGGGTTAATCATGTCTCTACTTCGAGTGGTAAAATTCTGCCTGTGTGGAAGCGAATTGGCAAGATGATCCTGAAGTTCCTTCTCCTGCGTGCGTTACTTGGCCTGCTGACCCTGGCAGTGCCGCGTCTGGTGACCGGGTTGTACGCGCGTCCGAAAACGTATAAAGCCGCGGATGTCCCGGCCCGCCGAGCGGCAATTGTCTTCGGCGCGGGTTTGCAGCGGGATGGATCGGCGACACCCATCCTGCGCGACCGCGTCGCCGCAGCGGCCGACCTTTACTTTAGCGGCAAGGTCGAAAAGCTGCTGATGAGCGGCGACAATCGCTTCCTCGACTATAACGAACCCGGCGCGATGCGCGCCTACGCCCTCTCGCTCGGCGTCCCGGAGGATGCAATCGTGCTGGATTACGCCGGCCGCCGCACGTACGATACCTGCTATCGTGCCAAGGCGATCTTCAGTTTGACGGAAGCCATCCTGGTCACGCAGAGCTTTCACCTGCCGCGCGCCCTGTATACCTGCAATCATCTTGGACTGGATGCGGTCGGCTTCGAGGCTGATCGCCAGCCTTATCGTATAGTTTCTATGCTATACTGGAATCTGCGCGAAATGATTGCTACTACCGCCGCGCTGTGGGACGTGCACGTCAGTCATCCCATCCCGGTGCTCGGCGATCCAGTGCCGATATTTCCGTAATCCAGTTGCTCCTCCGGGGGGCTTAGCCCCCGGTGAAGCAGGAGAACCTTATGACCCGCGACGAAGCCCTTGCCCTTGTGTGTGAATACGTAAAGAACGAAAACCTCGTCAAGCACATGCTTGCGGTTGAGGCCGCCATGCGCCTCTACGCAGAAAAATTCGGCGAGGATGTGGAGAAGTGGCGCGTCACTGGCTTGCTGCACGACTTCGACTGGGAAATCCATCCCACCCTAGAAGAGCATCCGCTGGCGGGTGAACCCATCCTGCGCGAGCGCGGCGTGCCGGATGAGATCATCCGCGCCGTGCTCAGCCATGCCGACCAGACCGGTATCCCGCGCCAGTCGCGCATGGAGAAAGCCCTCTACGCCTGTGACGAAGTGACTGGCATCATCACCGCCGTCGCCCTCGTCCGCCCATCCCGTTCCCTGCTGGACCTGGAGCCTGCTTCCGTAAAAAAGAAATGGAAGGACAAAACCTTTGCCGCTGGCGCCAACCGCATAGAAATCGAAAAAGCCGCCAGCGAATTCGGTATAGAATTATGGGAACACATCGGCAACGTCATCCTCGCCATGCGCCGCATCGCCCCGGAGTTGGGATTGAAATGACCCTCATCCCACCCCTCTCCCACCCTTCGACTTCCGCTTCGACAGGTTCACCTCGGCGGCTCAGGGCAAGCCGGGAGAGAGGAAAGGAGGAATATGTCCCTGCAAGGTAAAGGCTTCTTTATTTCTCAGCCCTACCAATGCGAGGGGGGCAATCCTTCGGCTATTCTTATGACCGCCCAAGCTGCGGGTCTGAGTCACGTGTTGGTCAAGATCGCTGAGGGGACACAGGCATCCGGGTTGGATCCGACCGGCAATGACCTCAACGAGCCCCTCGTCCAGGCGTTGCACGCCACAGGGATCGCCGTCTGGGGCTGGCACGCTGTCTCTGGCAATAATCCTGTGGAAGAGGCTGTGCTCGCTATCCGCCGTGTGCATGAGCTTGCCCTGGACGGTTATGTGCTCTGCGTCGGCGCGGCTTATGAGCAGCCGGGTAAGGAACAGGCCGCGCGTGCGTTCATGGCCGAGGTGCGTGCAGAGTTGAGCAATGTTCCACTCGCCTTGAGCACTTACCGTTTCCCGAACTTTCACCCCGGCTTGCCTTGGGCAGCCTTCCTGGAGAATTGCGATGTCGTCATGCCGCAAGTCTATTGGGAAGCCGCGCACAATGCCGGGGCGCAATTGACAGAAAGCCTGCGGCAGTATCGAGCGCTGCCCAATACCCGTCCCTGCCTCCCCACTGGAGCGGCCTATGGCACGCCTGACGGCTGGGCGCCCACAAATGAAGATATGGACGATTTCTTCGTTACAGCCAAAGAATTGGGCGTCGAAGCCGTCAATTTTTTCTCGTGGGATGCCTGCCGTAACCATCTCCCCCAATTGTGGGACTTGATCGCGGCTTCCAAATGGCCTGCTCAAAAAACGGCAGCTGTGCAACTCCCGCTGGTATCGTCTCATACTGTGGAAGGTCTGTCCGCGGGAACTTCAAGCCATTCATGGGATTACCCCCCAGCGGGCAGAGGTCAACCAAGCGGCGAAGCTCCAATTGCCGAGGCCGATGATTACATCCCCGCGGGCGAAAAACAATCAAGCGGCGAGGCAGCGATTAACAGCGCTGTTGATCACCCCACTGTGGGCGGAGGTCAATCAAGCAGCGAGGCAGTAGTTACTAGCGCGATTGATTACCCTCCCGCGGGCGGTGGACAGCCGGCCGCATCCGCCAGCCAGGCAGGCGCAATCAAAGCGCGGGTCTCTTCCCACCCCCCCAGGCCGGACGCGTTCACAACTCAATACCTGAATGCCCTCAAGAGTTACCAGGCTGCGAAAGTATCTGCTCTTTACGCCAAAGATGCCATTCACGTGCGCGGCGACAAGGTTTTGAACGGCGCGCAGGTAATCCGTTCCGGTTACTCGGCTTTTTTCTACGGTCTACCAGCCGGGGCGACATTCGTGCTTCTCGGCGTGGAAGTGCGCGGCGACGTTCGTTACCTGGCCTGGAAGGCCGGGCCTCTAACTGCCTACGAATCCATTATCCTGCGGGACGGGGTGATCATCCTGGAATATACTTATATCGAGTAAGGGGCAAGGGGCTGGATAGCGAACACGATGAGACTTCCGAGGTTTTCTAACCTTCGGAAAATTAATACCCGGCGCGGGGCGCTCTTTACGCTTTATTTCCTCTTCTACGCCGCCTTCTTACTTTTCACTTCTTCCTTCTTCACAGCCACCACAAACCTCTCCAGCACCCACCCCTCCGTCACGCCGATCACCGCATCCCCTGGCTTGACCTCCACCACAGACTCGCCGCGTACGGCAGCGCGCTTGCGCAGCGGGGCAGCATCCAGGCGCGTGGACTTGGGCGCGGCCTTGGCCAAGTGCAGCGTGATGATTGCATTGCCTTTGCCGCTCGCCAGCCCGACCAGCGTGACCCTCGGCGGCAGCTCCCAGGCGATGACGCCCTTGCCGTAGCGTCCCTGCGCCGGGAAATCCTTCTGTTCAACACGTTTGGCTTTACCATCTGAGGCGATGACAAATATCTCGCCGGTAGCAGGCAGTATCTGGCTGCCAACCACCTCGTCACCCACACCTAATTTGATTCCGGTGACGCCTGCCGCTACCAGCCCCATCGGGCGGACTTCTTCCTCTGCAAATCGGATCGCCAGGCCTTGCGTGGTCGCCAGCAATATTTCCTTCCCACCGTCGGTCAAGGCGGCCCAACCCAGGCTGTCGCCGTCGTTGACCTTGACCAGGGTAAAGGTCTGCGCCGAGGGGCCAGGCAGCTCGCTTACCAGACTCTTCTTGACCATCCCGCCGTGCGTCACGGTCAGCACGCAGGCTTCTTCGGGTAAAGCGCCTCTCTTCGAGGGCAGGGCGAACATGGCTGCCAGCTTATCGCCTTCCTTGAGTGGCGTGACCTTGTAGAAGGGGGCGCCCTCGGACAGTTTCCCGGCTTCGGGCAAGGTGTGGACGGCGACCGCAGCGGCCGCGCCGCGCTCAGAGACCAGCACCAGGGTATCGGTCGAGGCGGCCCGTACCAGCAGCCTCGGCGCGTCATTGCCGCTCGGGCGTGGTGGCTTGTCCTCGCGGCTGCGCGCCACGAATCCATCGTTCGTTACGCCCACCCAAACCACCTGCTCAGGCAGCAGTTCGGTGGTCGTCAGCGGGGCTTTTTTCGTCCGGCGACTCAGGCTGACGATCTGCGTACGGCGTTGGTCGGCGTAAGCTGCTTTAACCTTGAGCAGCTCCTCGGCGGCGACAGCGCGCATCTTCCTGGCGGATTTCAGCAGCCCTTCCAACTCTTTGATATGGGCCAGCGTCTCTTTGTACTCGATCTCGATCTTCTTGCGCTCCAGGGCGGCCAGGCGGCGCAGTTGCATCTCCAAGATAGAGTTGGCCTGCACCTCGGTCAGCTTAAAACGCTTCATCAGGCGGGCGCGAGCAGTCTCCACGTCGGGCGATTTCTTGATCAGTTCGATGACCGCGTCCAATTTCTTGAGCGCCACCAGCAGTCCTGCCAGGATGTGCGCTCGTTGGCGCGCCCGCTCCAGGTCATGTTCGCCGCGGCGGCGGATGACCGTCAGCCGGTGCTCCAGGTAGACGCGCAGCGCCTGCTTGAGGGACAACATGCGCGGTTCGCCGCGTCCGTCTTCACCGACTACCAGGGCCAGCAAGATGATGCTGAAGGTGTCCTGCATCGGCGTGCGTTTGTAAAGCTCACGCAGCACGGCCTCCGGTTCGACGTTCTTGGTCAGCTCGATAACGATGCGCATGCCCTGGCGGTCGGATTCATCCCGCAGGTCGGTGATGCCCTGTAGGGGCGACTCACCGAGTCGCCCTACTTCGCGCGCCAGGTCGGCGATGCGCCCGATCAGTGTGGACTTGTTGACGGTGTATGGCAGCTCGGTGACGATGATGCGGTTCTTGCCTCGCTCCATCTCCTCGACGTGGACACGCGCCTGGATCGTGACCCGTCCGCGTCCTGACCCGTAGGCGGTCTCGATGCCCTCCTCGCCCTTCTGTTGGATGATGACCCCTCCGGTGGGAAAATCCGGCCCCTGGATGAATTCCATCAAGCGTGCGACGGGGATGTCATCCATCTTCTCATAATGCTCGAGCATGTAGACCAGGGCATCAACCACTTCGCCCAGGTTGTGAGGCGGGATGCTGGTGGCCATGCCGACCGCGATGCCGGTCGCTCCGTTGACGAGCAGGTTGGGGATGGCCGCCGGCAGGACGGTCGGCTCGGTGAGCGTCCCGTCGAAGTTGTCAGCGTAGTCAACAGTGTTCTTGCCGATGTCGGCTAACAGGTCCAGCGCCGGCGCGGCCAGGCGGGCCTCGGTGTAACGCATGGCGGCCGGGGGGTCGCCGTCCACCGAGCCGAAGTTGCCCTGTCCATCCACCAGCAGGGTGCGCATGGAAAAATCCTGCGCCATGCGCGCCATGGCCTCGTAAACGGCCATATCGCCGTGTGGATGGTACTTGCCGAGCACCTCGCCGACGATGCGGGCGGATTTCTTATAGGCGCTGTCAACGCGCAGGCCCATGGCGTACTTGGAATACAGGAGGCGACGCTGGACGGGCTTGAGACCGTCGCGCGCATCCGGCAGGGCGCGCGCCACGATGACACTCATGGCGTAATCGAGGTAGGATTGCTGCATCTCGCGGTCAATGTCAATTTTGCGGACGAGGCCGAGTTCCATAGGTTGCTCCCGACTTCACCCGCCCCTCCCGGCCTTCGCCCCTTCGGGGTGCAGGCGGCCACCCTCCCCCTTCCTCTCCCGTTGGGAGAGGAAGGGGGAGGGACGGGGTGGGGGTAGGTGAGGTTCGCAATTATGTTCTATTTTGCTTATCTTACGGGGAAAAGGGGAAAGCGTCAAGGAAACAAAAACGGGGCGGCTTGCACCGCCCCGCATTTTCTATCACGGCGTGAAGTTAAGGGTTTGGGATACGCATGTTCCGCCAAGGCCATTTCCCGTACACAAGGTGAAAGTGGCCGTGATGCTGTGGCCGGTGGGGTTGTAATTGAACTGGCCGGGGTTAATGTTGGCTACATTGCCGCTTTCGCCTGGCATCAGGTCGCTCTGTGTTATTTCGATTACACAACCATTGTGGGCCCGGAAGGCATCCAGGATGTGCGTTGTGGATGTAGCTGTCGCATTGTCTGTTACTACGATCCGGATGGATTCCCAGGTGACGCCTCCAGTGTTGGTGATCAAGAAACGGAAGGCAAACTGCGGAGCGCAGGTCGTGAGTCCAATGTAGGAAACGGTGAATCCAGGGGCAGGCGTGGGGGTGGCAGGCGGCGTGAAAATGGGCACAGCCGCAAAGTTCCCAACCGGTGTGGCATAGAATGCCCACACCCAGCAGAAGGAAGTCGGATCGTTGGGGTTGCGGATGTAGTAATACTGGCCGCTGGGATCACGCCCGAAAACCTGGACACTGTTGTCAGCCACCAACCCGCCGACCTGATCGTAAGCCTTGCCCGGCCCGAGGCGGCACTTCGTCTCTGTGGATACGCTGATGAAGGCGCCTTCGGGTGTGAGAGTCAGCGTCACTGTGGGAGTCAGCGTCACTGTAGAGGTAAGTGTTGGCAGTGGGGTGGAGGTCATTGTCGCTTCGGGCAGAGGAGACGGCTGGATCAGCCCCGGTCCTCCCTGTGCAGCCTGGGTGAGGGTGGACGCTACGCCAGCGACGGCGGTCTGCATCGCCGCCGTGCCATCTAAGGGGGGAGGGGGTTGAGATGTGATCGTGCTGGGTAAGAAGCAGGCGGCTTGCACAATTGCGATCAGGGTATAAACACAAATGGCGCGAAATCTTCTTGCTGACATAGGGGGCCTCCTCATAAGACGCGGAACGTTTGGATACCATAATAATACAATGTCTTCAGATCTAAAGCAATCCCTGTTTATCTATTCAGCAGGGCTTTCTCAAAGTCGAGATGTAGCCTGCCAGTGTGCCCCATCCCCCTGCCCCCCTCACCAGAGAAGGGGGAAAAGAAGCGAAAAAAGGGGTGCGGGGGCGCTTCGCGCCCACCGCACCCCTTTTTTGCACAGTTCTCCCCTCCCCGCTTCGGGGAGGCGCCGGGGGTGGGGTTGAAAACTCGTACTTTGAGAAAGCTCTACTCTATTCAGAGAAGAAAAGCTGTCCTATCAACCTCTAGCATACTACAAACAACAAAGACCACCAAATCTGGTGGCCTTTGTGAATTTTCTTATCGGCTTTTTGAACAGCCCCTTCGGAAGCCTAAAACGCTGCCGATCCGTCCGGGATGTCCGTCCATTGGGAAGCCCCGGCTTCGGTGGCTTTCTCCGGGGTGATGAATCGCCCGTGGACGAAGCCTGTCCCGGCCGGGATCAGCTTGCCGATGATGACGTTCTCCTTCAAGCCAAAGAGCGGATCGGTGCTCGAGCCGATGGCTGCCCCCGCCAGCACCTTGATGGTGTGCTGGAACGAAGAGGCTGAGAGGAACGAATCGGTACTGAGCGAGGCTTTGGTCACGCCCAGCAGGATCTCCCCGAAGCGCGCTGGCGTTTTGCTCTCGCCGAGCATCTGCTCGTTGACTTTCTTGATTTCCAGGCGGTCCACGGGGTCGCCGGGCAGGTACTTTGTCTCGCCGGGGCGGGTCACTTGCACTTTCGCCATCATCTTGCGGATGATGACCTCGAAGTGTTTGTCGTGGATGTTCTGGCCCTGGCTGCGGTACACCTTTTGGATCTCGCCCAGCAGGTACATCTGGCAGGCCTCACGTCCCTGGATGCGCAGGATGCGGTGCGGGTTGAGCGAGCCTTCCGTCAGCGGCTGGCCGGCCTCGACGTGATCGCCTTCCTTTACTAAAAGGCGGGATGTGGTCGGGATCTCGTATTCGGTTTCCTCGCGCTGCTCGTACGAGACGATAATCTTGCGCGCCTCGATGCGGACGCGCCCGTTGTGCGCGGCGGTCACAGTCGCCTCGCCGAGGGTCGCCAGTTCATCACCGGCCTTGACTTCATCCTCATCCTTGGCGGTGATCGTCCATTCTTCGGGAGCATCGTACTCGTCGTGGATCATCTCGCTTTGTTCCACCCGGATGAGGCGCAGGTCGATGTATTTATCCGACTGGACCAGGCGCACCATGCCCTTGATCTCGGAGACGATTGCCTCGCCCTTCGGCTGCTTGCGGGCCTCGAAGAGTTCCTCCACACGGGGCAGACCGGTGGTGATGTCTCCGCCGGCCGCCACGCCGCCGGTGTGGAACGTGCGCAGGGTCAGTTGCGTGCCAGGCTCACCGATGGACTGGGCGGCCACGATGCCGACGGCTGAGCCAAGCTCGACCATCGAACCGCGCCCCAGGTCAATGCCGTAGCACTTGGCGCAGATGCCGTGGGTCAATTCACAGGTCAACGGCGAGCGGACTTTGACTTCCTTGATGCCCAGACTGGTGATCTTGCGAGCCAGTTCGTGGTCAATCGCATCATCGGGTTCGGCCAGCACCTCGCCGGTCTTCGGGTCGAGCAGGCGTTCGGCTGCCAGGCGTCCGTACAAACGGTCGAACATGGATTGACCGGCGATGTCATCCTTCTTGCGGATCCAGATGCCCTCTTTCGTGGCGCAATCGTACTCGTTGATGATGACGTCCTGGGCAATGTCCACCAGGCGGCGGGTCAGGTAACCGGCGTCGGCGGTGCGCAGGGCGGTATCGGCCAAACCCTTGCGTGCGCCGTGCGTTGACATGAAGTACTCGAGCGCGGTCAGACCCTCGCGGAAATTCGAGCGGATGGGGAACGGGATGATGCGCCCGGAAGGGTCAGCCATCAGGCCGCGCATACCGGCCAGTTGTGAGATGGGGCCGAAGCCGCCTTTGGTCGCGCCGGAGTTGGCCATGGTTGCCAGGTTGCCGTCCGGGTCCAGATGGTTCCTGACGGCTTTGGCAACGTCAGTGGTCGTTTGCTGCCAGATCTGGATCACGCGCTCGTTCTGCTCCTGCTCGGTCAGTAGGCCGCGGCGGAAGTCGCGTTGCACCAGCTCCACTTCTTGCAGGGCGGTGGCAATGATATCCTGTTTTTCGGGCGGGATAGTGATGTCGGCTACCGAGAGGGTGGTGCCGGATCGCATAGCGTATTCGAAACCGATGCGCTTGATCTCGTCAGCCACGTTGGTAGTCACCTCCTGCCCGCAGAGTTCGTATACTTCTGCGATCAGGTCTTTCACGCTGCCTCTTTCTAACTGCCGGTTGATGAACTGGACTTTTTCCGGCAGGACGCGGTTGAAGATGACGCGCCCGACAGTGGTGTCAATCAGGCGGGTTTCCGCCTCGGGCAGGCGATTGTTCTTCTCATCGTACCAGGTGGTTAAACCCGCTTTGATCTTGCTGTGCACATCCACTTGACCCAACTGGTAGGCCAGATCAACGTCATCCATATCGGCGAAGGCGCGCCCGTCACCCTTATGCGGCTTGGAGTGCAGCATCGTCATGTAGTACACGCCCAGCACCATATCCTTGGACGGACCGATGATGGGTTCGCCGTCCGCGGGCTTGAGCAGGTTCTTGGAAGCCAGCATCAAGCGGCGGGCCTCCTGGACGGCCTTCTCAGAAAGTGGCACATGGACGGCCATCTGGTCGCCGTCGAAGTCGGCGTTGAAGGCGGTGGTCACCAGCGGGTGAAGCTGGATGGCCGAACCCTCGATCAGCACAGGTTCGAAGGCCTGGATACCCAGGCGGTGCAGGGTGGGAGCGCGGTTCAAGAGCACCGGCCGCTCCTTGATGACCTCTTCGAGCACTTCCCAGACCTCGGGCCGGTTGCGCTCGATGAAGCGCCGCGCGCCCTTGACGTTGGCAGCGTAATTGTGCGATACCAGCCGGGAAATGACGAACGGACGGAACAGTTCCAGCGCCATGCTCTTGGGCAGGCCGCATTGATATAGTTTCAGTTGCGGGCCGACCACGATGACCGAGCGCCCGGAATAATCCACGCGCTTGCCGAGCAGATTGCGGCGGAAGCGGCCCTTCTTGCCCTTGAGCATGTCGCTCAAGGAACGCAGCTCGCGCCGGCCGCGCCGTGAGAGCGCCTTGCCGCGCTGCGAGTTGTCAATCAGCGAGTCAACCGCTTCCTGCAACATGCGCTTCTCGTTGCGCACGATCACGTCCGGCGCGCCGAGCTCGAGTAGCCTCTTCAGGCGGTTGTTGCGGTTGATGACGCGCCGGTACAGGTCGTTCAAGTCGGAGGTGGCAAAACGGCCGCCGTCCAACTGCACCATCGGGCGCAGGTCGGGCGGGATGACCGGTAGGATGGTCAAGATCATCCACTCAGGCTTGTTGCCTGAATGGCGGAACGCTTCCACGACCTTGAGCCGGGTGGTGGCCTTCTTGCGCTTCTGCTTGGATTTGGTGGTGCGCACTTCATGCCACAATTCCTGAGAAAGCTTATCCAGGTCGAGGCGGCGCAGGATCTCATAAAAGGCCTCAGCGCCCATGTCGGCGCGGAAGACCTGCCCCCAACGGGATTTCAGTTCACGATAACGGGTCTCGCCCAGGAAGGTGAAGTGGCGCAATTCCATCAGTTCGTCACGCGTGTGGGCGTTCTGGTCCTTCGAAGCAGAGGCCTGATCCTCCAACTGGCTGCGTAGGGCGTTCATTTGCTCTTCCGCTTCGGCCTTGACCTGGGAAGCTTCCATTTTGACCGATTCAAGCTCACGCTGCTTCTGGTCTTTCAACTCGTTCTCCAGACCCTCCAGCCGTTCCCGGACGACTTTCTGCACCTTCTTGAGGTGTGAGGCAGCGGCTGCCTTGCCGGCCTCGGCGATGACCATATCCGAGTTGCCGAAGACGACGGCTTCCTTCAAGGGCTTGCCCATACTCTCCTGGAGCAGGCTTTCGAGGCGCTGGCCTTCCTGGATGATGGGTTCCAGCCGGGTCGCGATCAACTCGTCATAATGCCGCTCCAGCTCGTTCTTGCGGTGCGAGTATTCGCTGAGCTTATGGTCACGCGAGGTTTTGATCTCGGCGATCTTGGCGTTGATCACGGCTGCCTGTTCGCGATCCGAGACGGAAATCTCGTCCTCCAGACGCTTGAGGGCCTTCTGGCGGGCTTCTTCATCCACGTAGGAGATGATGTACTGGGCGAAATACAGCACCCGGTCCAGGTTGCGGCGCGAGATATCGAGCAGCAGGCCAAGGTACGAGGGGATGCGCCGCGTGTACCAGATGTGGGCGATAGGTGTAGCCAGTTGGATGTGTCCCATGCGCTCACGCCGCACGGCCGAGCGGGTCACTTCCACGCCGCATTTGTCGCAGGTGATGCCTTTGTAACGGGGGTTCTTATATTTGCCGCAGTAACACTGCCAATCGCGCGTCGGGCCGAAGATGGCCTCACAGAAAAGGCCGTCCTTCTCAGGCCGCAGGCGACGATAGTTGATGGTTTCTGGTTTGAGTACTTCACCATACGACCAACTGCGCATGGTTTCCGGCGAAGCCAGGCTGATACGAAGCGAAGTAAGCCCCTTAGTTTCCACTGTACCATCTCCTCATCTTCCGAGTGCCTGCACATGCGCAGGTACAAGTGAGCACTGCGAACGACCACCAAGCCCTGTCCAATGTGCTCTGCTTGTTTCCCGAGCACTCGACAAGCAAAAGCAAGCGCATGAGACTTTTTTTCTCAAGCGCTCGCCTTATTTCGCAGATTTTGATTTTCAATCAACGGGGCGAATTATACCTGTTTGGTCAGGATTTCGTCAAGGGAATAATCGGGCTCCTCTTTCGGGGTGGGGGTGGGTGAGGTTTCTACTCGAACTTCAATAATTGCAGGATGTCCAGGAGCGCCGCCTCGAATATCTCTTTCATGATGTTCCCCTCGACCTGATATCTGCCGCCGAACGAACCGTCGCCGTACACCCTGCGGGCTTCTTCCGCGTCCATAATCCCCGGCACGCGCGGCGGAACCTTCTCCTCGTCCGGCAGCTCGCCGACAATGGTGAACGGGAAAGCCTCCAGCCAGTTGGCGTGGGAGGGTTTGATCTGGTGCTTCTCGGCCACCGCCAGCACGCTATTGGCGAGCCACCAGTCGTACCAGGCCAGTCTGAGTCCGGGCATGTTGTTGATGCTCTCGTGGAGTTGCCCGCGCGCCGGGCTGTTGCCCCCGTGACCGTTCAGCACCAGGATGCGCCGGAAGCCGTGTCCATACGCCGAGCGCAGGATATCTTCGACTGCGGCGATCAGCGTACTGACACGCAGGCTGAAGGTGCCGGGATATTCCAGGAAATACGGCGAGCAGCCAAAATTCAGCGGCGGGGCAACCAGCACGCCGGTCTGCTTGGAAGCGGCGTCCGCCAGGGCGAGCGGGATCTTAACATCCGCCAGCAGGCTCAAGTAGCCGTGCTGCTCGGTCGCACCGAGTACCAGAATCAGCCGGTCCTCTTGCTTGAGATATTCTTCGACATCCATCCAATTCAGGTCTTCTACGCGCATCGGTCGGCACTCCGGTGATTCGAGGTTGGTAACTTGGTTCGATTGTACACCACCCTCCGCCAAATGTGTCACTGCGAGTAAATTCACCGTTAGAAATATCGGATACAATCGAGTCCATAAGATTAACTCTTCTCCTGACCAAACTGATTATCTACCGGTTGAGCGGATAACTGCATCGCTCAACCGGTGCAAGCGCACATGGAAACCAAACCGATCTGTTTCGTTGACGAGAAAATCGAGGTTCTCTTCGACAAGCCTCCAGCGCTGGAGAAGAAGCCCGGCTGCCCGGATGGTTTCACATGGCAGGGGAAAAGTTATCGCATCGTCGAGATGCTGGATGAATGGTCGGATTTTACCCGTCGTGGAAAGTACGCCCGCAACATGACGCCCGGTCACGCTGCTGCCGCCTCCACGCGCGGCTCGTGGGGAGTGGGCCGGTTTTTCTTCCGTGTGCGGACGGACATCGGCCAGGTTTTCGATCTCTACTATGACCGCGCCCCGAAAGATTCCAGTCATCGCATGGGGGAGTGGTTTTTATTTCGGGAGATGTCCGCCGAATAATAATTTCCCGTGTGTCGGTGATACAATAACAAGTAACCATCCAATTACTGCCTCGACAAACCGTTCCCGAGGGACAACCATGAAAAAAACTACACTGGCCTTGCTGGCCGCCGTCTTGCTCTTTCCGTTGATCGGCTGCTCATTATCCCTGCTCGGCACGCTGACGCCATTTCCAACCCTGCCCGTTATGCCCTCCCCAACGCAGCTTTCCGCCTCGCCGACGCCCCTCGCCTCGCCGACTGCCACACCGGAGACGCCCTCGCCCACTGTCGTTCTTCCCACACTGACGACCGGCCCGGGGCCGAGCGCCACGCCCGGAGGCGCAGTCACAGGCTCCACGTCCGGGTCGTACGCGGTCATCCTGGTCGCATCAGCGGACGTTCTGAATATCCGCGCTGCGGCCGGGCCGGGCAATCCCCTCGTTGGGTCTTTCGCGCCCACCGCGACGAACGTCATGCGCACCGGTCCCTCGACTTACGTCGGCTCGAACCTGTGGGTCGAAGTACAGAACCCGAGCGGAGGTACTGGCTGGGTCAACGCGCATTACTTGACCGAGTACGTTGCCCCGGACGCCTTTTGCGCTGACAGGAAAGTCAACACCCTGATCACCAAGCTGGGCGCCGCCCTCACCTCCTCCAATGGCGAACTGTTCGCCCCGCTGGTCAGCCCGGCTCACGGCCTGGATCTGCGCCTGTGGCGTTATGAGACAGTGGTCAATTACGACCAGGAGCACGCCCGCTGGGTTTTCGAAAGCAGCTACGTGGTCAACTGGGGCCCGGCTCCAGGCAGCGGCATGGATACGATCGGCCCGTTCCACGAAGCCGTCCTGCCCCTTTTGCAGGAGGTGTTCAACGCAAGTTATACCCTGGGCTGCGACGACCCGGGCGCGGCGGCTGCTTTTTCGTTGACGCCGTGGCCGAATGAGTATGCCAACATCCATTATTACAGCGTGTTCAAGCCTGGCACACCCGGCATAGACCTGGACTGGAATATCTGGCTGGTGGGGGTGGAGTACGTGAAGGATCAGCCCTACCTATATGCCCTGATCCACTGCCAGTGGGAGCCGTAGCCTGTTTTTCCCGCAACCAACGAACCCGTTTCCTGGTAGGAAACGGGTTCGTTCTTAATGGTTTTCTAAAGAATGGTTGACAAAATCGCTTTTGTATGTCGTTGCGAGGGCTGGATGTTCTTTCCAGCCCGCCTGCCCTGGCGGGCTAGGCCAGGGAAGCAATCCCCTTTACGCTTGGAGATTGCTTCGTCGGGTAACGAACGCCCTCCTCGCAACGACACCCTCTTTCTTGAGAAAGCCATGGTTTGTTTTTGATGTGAGCTTGACAAATGCATGTTATTGCATATAATCTTTATTGATAATACTTGCAATAAGGAGCCTATGTCCTGCTCGAAACCTTTCGCCGATAAACTGCAAGCGCGCGGCTTTCGCATGACGCCGCAGAGTCATACCATCCTGCACATCCTAAAGCAATCTGGCGGACACTTCTCCCCTGCCCAGGTTTACGAAAAGGCGCGTCAGAGCGTCCCTGGCATGACCGAGGCGACAGTCTATCGCACATTGGAATTCCTGGCCGAGAACAATATAGTGTTCCCGACCCTCAACGGGAATGGGCACCTGGTCTATGAAATCGCCGGGCATGACCACCACCATCTGGTCTGCCGAGCCTGCGGACAGGAAGTGGAGATCGAGCATACCCGTCTCCAGCCTCTCTTAGCAGATCTGGAGGCAGCCACCGGTTTCCAGTCCATTGGCAGCCACATCACGTTCTTCGGGCTTTGCCCGGAGTGCAAAAGGGATTCCGGCCTCTCCTGACGCCGGGAGGGCTCATAACCGAAATCTGCCCACCCTGGCGGTCGGGGAGACTTCGGAATCCATCTCTTATTTCGGAGATCATATGATGTATTCTCCCGCTCCCATGCACATCCCGGATGGTTTCCTTTCCACCCTGATGGCGGTCATCCTGTGGGTAGTTTCTGCCATTTCCGTGGCATACGCCTTGCGGCGCGTCGACAAGGATTTGGGCGAGCGCCAGGTGCCGCTAATGGGCGTGCTGGCGGCGGCCATCTTCGCTGGTCAAATGCTCAACTTCAGCGTCACCGGCGGGACCTCCGGCCACCTGCTCGGCGCGGCCCTGGCCACCATCCTGCTCGGCCCGTGGGCGGCGATCATTGTATTGACCAGCGTGGTCAGCATCCAGGCGCTCATCTTCCAGGATGGCGGGCTGCTGGCCCTGGGCGCCAACCTGTTCAACATGGCCGTCATCGGCGTGACGGTCTCGTACTTCGTCTATACCAGTCTCCATAAACTGGCGCGCGGCAAATCGTGGGGCGTCTTCGCCGGGGGGTTCGCGGCAGCCTGGCTCTCGATTGTGGTCGCCTCGCTGGCTGCGGCCCTGGAACTGGCCCTCTCCGGCACCTCCCCGGCCAATATCGCGGTCCCGGCCATGGGCGGCATCCACATGCTGATCGGCCTCGGCGAGGGACTCATCACCGTCGGCGCGCTGGCTTTCCTGTACGCGGCGCGAGGCGACCTGTTCCGCAGCGGCGGAGCGGCCCCCAAGGGCGGCGCGGCAGTCTGGATTTTTGGCCTGGGCATCGCCGCCTTGCTGGCCGTCCTCTCCCCGCTGGCTTCCGCCCACCCCGATGGCCTGGAATGGGTGGCTGCACAAAAGGGCTTCCTCGAAACGGCGCGCTCCCCGCTCTACAACCTTATCCCGGATTACACCTTCCCCGGTATCTCGAACACGGCCCTGGCAACCATCGTGGCGGGCATCATCGGTATGCTGCTTGTCTTTGGGGTCGCGCTAGGCGTAGCTTACATGCGGCGGAAAAAGAAAGCATAATCAGACTTACAGGGGCGCAATACTGCCGAACCAACCACGTTGCGCCCCTGTTGTATTCTTATGCACATTCACTTCCTCGATCCCTACCAGCCGCGCACCAGCCCCATCCACGCCCTGGATGCGCGCATTAAGTTCGTGCTGACGGTGGCGTTTATCCTGACCGTCTCGCTGACGCCGGTGGCTGCCTGGCCGGTCTACATCCTGCTCCTGGCCCTGATCCTTTCGGTTGAGATCCTTTCCGGGTTGGGGAGCGGGTACGTGCTGAAACGCGCCCTGCTGGCCCTGCCTTTCGTGCTGGCAGCGCTGCCTGTGATCTTTCCGCTGAAAGGCACCTCTCTCTTCACCATTCCCCTCGGTTCATGGACATTGACCGCCTCGCTCGAAGGGCTGGAACGCTTCATCGGTGTGGCGTTGAAATCCTGGATATCGCTCCAGGCGGCGATTGTATTGGCTTCGTCAACACCCTTCCCGGAACTGCTGCAAGCGATGCGGGCGGTGGGCATCCCGCGCCTGCTGGTGGGGATGTTCGGGCTGATGTGGCGTTACCTGTTCGTGCTGGTGGATGAAGCGCTGCGGCTGATGCGGGCCCGGGCGGCGCGTTCCGGTCAAAGCGCGGAGGCAGGTAAAAGGCGCGGGGGGAGCGTGGCGTGGCGTGCGCGCGTGACGGGCGGGATGGCTGGCAACCTGTTCCTGCGGGCGTTCGAGCGCAGCGACCGCATCTACGTCGCCATGCTCTCGCGCGGCTACGACGGCGAAGTGCGCGCCCTGCCGCTCCTACCCCTGACCAGCCGCGGCTGGCTGGCGCTGGCGGCCGGGTTATTCCTGCTGCTCTTGCTGCTCCTGTTCGGAATCCTGTTCTGGGGTTAGCCCATGCACCACTCGATTGAAGTTCGAAACCTTTCGTTTTCTTATCCCGACGGTCACGAGGCTTTGAAGGATGTTGCCTTGAGCATCGCCCCCGGAGAAAAAGTAGCGTTAGTTGGGCCGAACGGGGCAGGCAAGTCTACGCTGCTCCTGCACCTAAACGGCATTCTTAGCGGGCAGGGACGGGTGACGGTCTGCGGGCTGACGGTGGAGCAAAAGAACCTGAGCCGGGTGCGGGCGATGGTCGGGCTGGTGTTCCAGAACCCGGATGACCAGCTGTTCTCGCCGACCGTTTTCGACGACGTGGCCTTCGGCCCGCTCTACCAGGGACTTGAGCCTGCGGAGGTCGAGCGGCGCGTCGACTCCGCCCTGGCCGCCGTCCGCATGACGGGTTATACCCGGCGCGTCTCCCACCACTTGAGCGCCGGCGAGAAGAAACGCATCGCCATTGCGACGGTGCTCTCGATGAATCCTGAGGTGCTGGTATTGGACGAGCCGACCGCCGGCCTCGATCCGCGCGCCCGGCGCACGCTCATCAAACTGCTGCGCGACCTGCCGATGACGATGCTGGCCGCCAGTCATGACCTGGCGATGGTGCGTGAACTGCTGCCGCGCATGGTCATCATGGATGAGGGCCGTATCGTAGCCGACGGGCCGACGGGGAAACTTTTGAAAGACGAGAAATTGCTGGAAGCCCACGGGCTGGAGAAGCCATGACAAAACTCCCGGCGTCTCGAAGACGCCGGGAGTCTGATTTTACACGGCGTCTCGAAGACACCGGGAGTCTGATTTTACAGTCCTCCCGCTTTGCGCAGGATGTCGGCCTTGTCCGTCTTTTCCCAGGACAGGTCAAGGTCATCCCGCCCGAAGTGACCGTAGGCGGCTGTCTGGCGGTAGATTGGACGGCGCAGGTCCAGGTCACGGATGATGGCGCCCGGGCGCAGATCGAAGTGCTCGAGGATGAGCGCAGCGATCTTTTCGTCGGGGATTTTCCCGGTGCCGAAAGTCTCGATGTTGACCGAGAGCGGGTGCGCCACACCGATGGCGTACGCCACCTGGATCTCGCAGCGGTCGGCCAGTCCCGCCGCGACCACGTTCTTGGCAGCCCAGCGGGCTGCGTAGGCCGCCGAACGATCCACCTTGGTCGGATCCTTGCCTGAGAATGAGCCGCCGCCGTGCCGGCCCATGCCGCCATAGGTATCCGCGATGATCTTGCGCCCGGTGACACCCGCGTCACCCATCGGGCCGCCGATCACAAAGCGCCCGGTCGGGTTGACGAAGATTTTCAGCTCCTTATCCACCATATCAGCGGGAAGGGTGGGCATGATGATGTGCTCGATGACGCCCTCGCGGATCTCGGCGTGGGAGACTTCCGGGGCATGCTGGGTGCTGACCAGAACGGTGTCGACGCGTTTCGGTTTGCCGTAGGCATATTCCACCGTCACCTGCGCCTTGCCGTCCGGGCGCAGCCAGTCGAGCGTGCCGTCCTTGCGCACCTCGGCCAGGCGGCGGGTCAGTTTGTGGGCCAGGTAGATGGGCATGGGCATCAGTTGCGCGGTCTCGTTGCAGGCGAATCCGAACATCATACCCTGGTCGCCCGCGCCGATCTGGTCCAGGTCTTCCTTGTCGCCCTCTTTGGCCTCCAGCGACTGGCTGACGCCCATGTCAATATCCGTGCTTTGGCTGGCAATGGCAGAGAGCACGGCGCAGGTGTTGCCGTCGAAGCCTTTCTTGGCACGGTCGTAGCCGATGTCGAGGATGACCTGGCGGGCCAGCTCGTCAAAGTTGACG
>JALHUM010000233.1 GCA_022865905.1 Anaerolineales bacterium
CGGACGCATGTAGGACTTCTTGGTGGCCTCGGCTAGCGCCGAGCGGATCTGCTGCTTGAGTTTCAGCGTGCTCCAGCCGGGGGGGTACTTGACGTAGAAGATGGGCGTGCCGGTATCCTGGCAGATGGGCGAGGAATTCTTGCGGGAGAGGTCCACGTTCTTGAGGATGGTCTCCAGCGCGCCGTGCGCCGCTGAACCGGGGTCTTCCTTTTCGACCGCCGCGCGCAAACTTTTTTCCACGTCCGGCGGCAGGTCCGAAGAGGTGCGGCGGATGAGTTCGAGGATTTCGTTGGTCAGGTCTCGCATGGTTCCTCCATTCTCGGTGAGTTCTAATGCTTTCTCTATGATGGTAGGGCATTCACCTACCATGATACCCCGAAAAGATTAAAATTCGAGTAACAAAGCGCGACGATTACAAAGTACTGCGCAAATATCTGAACCAAAATCCCATCATTTTAGAGCCGTTCGATACAAGCAAGTTCGTAGATTTATGCAAGAAGCAGTAGAACGAGTAAAATCCTGAAGTGTGATTATATAATAGCTGATGGCCAGCGCGTGACGTTGACTTAGGATAACTGCCATGATAGAATGCGCTTCGTTACGGGCGTGTAGCTCAACGGTAGAGCAGTGGCCTTTTAAGCCATTGGTTGAGAGTTCGAGCCTCTCCACGCTCACACCGTATATATAGGGGGCTTCCCCACTTTTTACCCTAAAATGTGGTGGTGATTTCTGGGATTATTCAATCAAATTAGAGATTGCACTTGATATTCGAATCACTTGATGTCAGATAGAATTTGAAAAAGTCTGTCAGAAAAATGATAGGCTTTTTTTTATATGAGAATGATATATTGCGTAAAACGGTGAAAGCGCACACCTTAAACGGTGTAAGGCGCACAGCGGGGAAGGAGAACGCGCTGGCAAAGCAATTATACTTTAAGTGTTCGGCATGCTCCGCTCTGCTCTAAGTTTTCGCTGGGACTCGCCTTCGAGCTGGATGCGTTGAGCATTGTGCACGAGACGATCCAGGATAGCATCTGCCAGGGTAGGGTCTGGGATGCGCAGGTGCCAGTCAGAAACGGGGACCTGGCTGGCGATGAGGGTGGAGGAGTAGCCGAAACGGTCGTCAAGGACCTCGAGGATATCTTGAGCATTCTGGATAGTGATGGCGTCGCGCATCCAGTCGTCGAGGATGAGCAGGTTGATCTTTGCCAGGGAGCGCAGCAGGCCGGTGTAAGAGCCATCGCTTCGACTGGGCTCAGCGCAAGCCTGGCGGGCCAGGGAAAGAGTGTGAAGGAGACGAGAGATGCGGTGGTAACGGACGGTAAATCTGCTGTAGTCGAACACCACAAACAAGTTCCTTTCCGCTTGCTCATATGCAAAGATGAATTATCCGTCGGCGACCCGGATAGTGGGAATCTGCTCGTCCAGGGCGATAACTTGGAAGCGCTCAAGGCGCTGTTGCCCTATTATGCCGGCCAGGTGAAGTGCATATATATTGATCCTCCCTATAATACTGTTAATGAAAGCTGGGTATACAACGATGCGGTCAACAGCCCTGAGATGCGTGACTGGTTAGGAAAAGCGGTTGGTAGCGAAGCAGAGGATTTATCCCGTCACGACAAATGGCTATGCCCAATTTAATTATTCCATTACGCAAACGCCCATCACACCAAAGTTGATTATCAGGATTTCGAGGCCATTTTTCTCGATCAACTCCTTAGAATGGCCTATAATTGATCTATGTCCGCTCCAATTTTAGCCACAAAATTGTATATCCCCCCACCTCGGTCTAAAATTGTCCTCCGCCCCCGCCTTATCGAGCGGCTGAACGAGGGCCTCTCTTCGGGCCGCAAACTTACCCTCATCTCTGCCTCCGCCGGGTTTGGCAAGACCACGCTGGTCAGCGAATGGGTAGCCGGTTGCGGGCGGCCGGTCGCCTGGCTTTCATTGGACGAAGGGGATAACGACCCCACACAATTTCTGATTTACCTCGTCGCTGCTTTGCAGACGATTGCGGCGAATATTGGAGCAGGGGTGTTGGGTGCGCTCCAATCCCCTCAACCGCCATCCATCGAATCGATTCTGACAATCCTGCTCAATGAGATCACTACCATCCCGGATAATTTCGTCCTTGTACTGGACGACTACCACGTTCTTGATGCCAAACCGGTTGACAAGGCCCTCACCTTTCTGCTCAAGCACCTGCCACCACAGATGCACCTGATCATCGCCACCCGCGAAGACCCAAATCTACCCTTGGCGCGTAATCGGGCCAAGGGCGAATTGACCGAATTGCGCGTCGCAGACTTACGTTTTTCCCCCTCCGAAGCCGCCGACTTTCTCAACCAGGTGATGGGCCTCAACCTCTCCGCGGAAGATATTGCTTCGTTGGAAACCCGCACCGAAGGCTGGATTGCCGGTCTGCAA
>JALHUM010000234.1 GCA_022865905.1 Anaerolineales bacterium
CCTTTTATAAGATTGCCTTGCTTTTTGAACCCTTGATAATCATTGATAGAGGAAAAATTATTTGATTATCATAATGGATAAACCGGAGATAGGGAGGGTTATTCTTTCTAGGCTGCGTAAAGTTCTTAGTAAAACCTTCCACTCATACCGGCAGCGTGCATACAGCAGTGGGCAGGTTTGGATAAATTTCCCTGCCTGTGTCAGCGTGGACCTGCTCCAGCAGGAGTATAGACGCGGAAGTTGCCACTGACGTGCAACAGGGCAAGCATATAAAGCATTCCATCGTAATAGCGCCACTTGCCGGATGGAATGGTTGCATCCCAGAGCTCCTGAATGAAGGGCGTACCTTTTTCCGAGTCAGCGGCCAGGGCGGCGACAGCAGCCATTGCGACCAGACCGGTCGAATGATCGCCCGAAAGCGGTTTACCGTCGAGGGAATATTGGTTGGGATAAGAGTCCATCCCCTGGGAAGAGAGGAAATCCAGAACTCGATTGGACTGTTCCACCTGCCAAGGATCGGCCGCGAACCAGGCATAATCCACCGCGACGTTGGAAAGTGTACGCCAGGCGTCGAAACGGAAATCTTGATGGTCACTGCTCTCGTAAGGTGTGCCGTCAAAGTTGGCATAATCGGGCATTAAACCGGTTTGGGGGTTGGCAGCCTGCTTGAAGAAAGTGCGGCTGGCCTGGGTTGCCTCTGCCCAGAAGTTGTTATCCTGCGCGGCCTGAAAGACACACCCCACGAACTTTACTTCGTCTTCAGCACGCAGGAAGAAGTCGGCATTCGGGGTGTTACGGGCGCTGCCTTCGGTCTCGATCCCGACCTCGGTTTGGCCGTAGATGTCACCGGCACAGGCGATACGCCCAAAAGCAGCAAAATGGAAGTCGCCCTCAGCAAAGGCCCGGCGGTCAAGGTCAAAGACAGCGGCATGATCTCCGATCCGCGTGTCGTGGGCTGGATGATCAGGGCAGCCGAGAAAGCCAAACTGCCTTACCAGCGCGAGGTGCTGGAAGGTGGCACCACCGACGCCCGCGCCATGCAGCTTACCCGCTCCGGCGTCCCCACCGGCTGCCTCTCTGTCCCATGCCGTTACATCCACTCTCCCTCCGAGATGGTTGACACCAGCGACGTGCAGAACGCGGTCAAATTGCTCATCGCCTTGCTCAACGCCCCCATTGAATTAAAATGAAACCTGGTTTTTGGATGAGGGCCGCATTATTGGCCCTCGTTACTTTTTACCTTTTAGCAGGATGCGGGCCTGCCTCTCCACCTCCAGCCCCTACGCTCTCTCCAGGGCTGACTGCCACGCCGCGGCTGAGCACGCCCGGATTCGGTCCGACCGACCGAGTAGGTGCTGTGCGCAGCACCTACTCGGCGCAGGGGCCGGCGGCGCGTTTAATCCGCGTTTGGCTGCCACCCAAACTTGACCCGTCAAACGGCACGCCTGCGGGGAATCTGCTCAAAACCCGCCTGGATGAATTCAGCGCGGCGCACCCCGGCCTGAGGCTCGAGGTGCGAGTCAAGGCCGAGAGTGGTCCCGCTGGGCTGTTCGAAACCTGACATGCCAGGGCGATGGCCCGGTTGGATAAACCAATTTCGTATTTCAATCGCAGGACTTCTCGTATCTTGCGCATGGATAATCGCTCCTGGGTCATTACCTGTCTCCTCGTTTTTGATGAGCAGATAGGATACCCGATGGGTGGGATTTTCCAGCGCTTTCTTCCCCACAAAAATGTGCGACATGCCCCGATTTCAGTGTGCGGCATGCTCCGATTTTGGTGTGCGGCTTACTCCGATTTTACTGTGCGGCTTCAACCGATTTATGCACAAGGGCCATCCTTTTCACCAGACGGTCGATGGGTGGCATTTACAGCCTATTTAGATAAATATGGCGACGCCTTTGGATGTGAGATTTACATTATGCGCGTCGATGGCAAGGACCGACGCCGCTTAACGAATAATAATTATTGCGATTATCAACCGCGCTGGGGACCGTGATGCAAGTTCATTGCTTATTCTGAAAGCGTGATTTTTCCAGTCCGGAAGAAATGACCGGGCTCTACACCAATCTCACGCGCCAGATGAATGCTGAGCAACTGAAGCGGCAGGATTTCGACCAATGGCATTCCGATCAACGGCACATCCGGAATTTCGATTTGCCATTCTGTTTTATCCGCCCCAATCCAAAAGGCGTTCGTGTTGTAGCCGCGCAAATCTTTAAGCACGCGCATATTTAGATCGCGAGTTTCTGGTGGACCGGCGAATACCAATGCAGTTAGTTCAGGGCCAGCCAACTCGAGTGGTCCATGGCGAAACTCTCCCGCCTGAAAAGGCACGGCTGCGTATTTGGATGCTTCGCCCAGGATAAGCGAGCCTGCATAGGTTGAAGCAAGTGAATTGCCGCGCCCAAGAATCACCAGTCGTTTGGGGAATCCAATTTGACTACGGAGCATTGCGACACGCGCTTCCCAATTGGAGAGGTATTCTTCCATTGCATTGGCAGTCTGTAGCAAATGATTGCGGGCTGATTCAACATCTTCACCAACTAAACATAATGCGGCAAGTTGTCCCAGTGCAAGCGTATTAACATAAGTCCGTGTCGATACCGTTTGCTCCACGACTGCGTGGATGGGGATGTTTGCAGAGAGACCTTCAAATTCGTCAACCGTTTTTGCCAGGGGACTCTCAAGGTCGTTTACGGTGGCGAGCAGGGCAGCAGGTTCTGATATCCGTTCAAAGTCCAAAGCTGAGACGATTTCAGCAGATTTGCCTGATTGCGAAAACAACCACAGCAAAGTCTCCGATGAAACGATGGCCCGCGTGTGATGGATCAATTCTGCTGTATCCATCCATATTGCAGGGAATCCTACACGCGCAAGAGTCAACCATGCAGGATAGGACGCATAAAGTGACCCGCCCATGCCGGTGAGGAGGATGCGATCGAAGCCGCCATACTGAACGGCCTCCGCGAGTTGTGATAGTGATGAGGGATCAAAGTTCTTCAGCGCAACTTTCAAAGAATCCGGCTGGCTTAGGATATCGAGGATATAGGGATTGTTTGTCATAGGTACTTGCTGAGAATAGTGTAGGCGCTGCCGTATAAGCCAGCGTAATAACCAAGGTTGGCAGGCATAATGTGCACGCGATCAAAAGGGACCATTGGATTGGGCGTCCTGAGCATTTCTTCGAGCGTTGGCAGGAACAGGTCAGCGCTCTTCATTACTCCACCGCTCAGCACGAGAACATCGGGCACAAACAGGGAGATGATATTGATAATGCCAAGACTGAAATCCGTGGCGGCCTTTTTCATGATGGCGATTGCAGTAGCGTCACCTGCGCGCGCTGCCTCTGCTATGAAACGCGCGTCAATTCGATTTGGATCATACAGGGCCAACTCTATTAGATGACTGTTGTTCGGTGCGCTTCTCCCCAGACTGGAAATAGCTGGCCCGGATATCAGGCTTTCCCAACACCCGCGATGACCACAATAGCACTTGGGCCCATTCGGGTCAATAAGTTGATGCCCACCCTCTGGGTGAGAGCCATCGACTCCGCGATAGATTTTTCCATCCACGATAAATGCAGTCCCTACGCCCGTTCCTACAGTGACGGCATAGAGTCGCATTGCCCCTTTGCCCGCGCCTTGCCAGTATTCTCCAAGTGCGGCGGCGTCAGCGTCGTTTTCGAGTCGTACGGGAACGTTGAAGGTTTTATTGAGCCTCTCGACGATTGGGACATTCTTCCAGCCCGCTAATGTATAGGGATTGTTGATGATACCGTATACTGACTCGACTGGTCCTGTTGCGCCAATGCCGATTCCCAGCAGGGTGGGGGAGTTAACGGATTTGAGAATGAGGCGAATGCGATCCTCAATTAAATGGAGACCATCCTCGGGTCCGATGGATGCGATACTTGCATCATGTTGACCGAGAAGATGACCATCCACATCAAATGCTCCCACGCGGACGAGAGTCCCACCGAGGTCAACACCAATGGCTATTGGGTGATCCATTTACTGTTCCTGCCGTACAGGTTTTCGGTCTAATTCCAAGTCACTTCTCATTATTAGCACTAACTTTTCGACTGCCGAGGCGATGTGGTCTTCCTCTTTGGGGCCTATATGGCGGTGAATAGCAAATCTAACCATGTATCGCCCATAAATATGTGAGCTGATGCCGTATTCTTTTTTGAGCCTCTCAACAAAAAGTTGAGGGTCCACTCCTAATGCCCTAAAATTAATCATGATCAGATTCGTAGGAACTGGATAGGGATCCACAACCAGGCCTTCTATAGCTTTCAAACGGGTGGCAAGCGATGCGGCCCGGATATTATCTTCAGCCACCCTGTATTTCATTTTCTCCAATGCTACCAGCCCAGCCGCCGAGAGGATGCCAACCTTACGAATATAACCTCCTAGCATCCTCCGAAAACGTCGTGCTCTTGCGATAGTTTCGGCAGAGCCACACAGCATGGCACCGAAAGGAGCACTGAGGCATTTGTCTAACGAAAACATAACAGTGTCTGCGCCTTCTGATAATTCCCTCACAGTTGTCTGCATACAGGCAGCTGCGTTAAAGATCCTGGCTCCATCGAGGTGAATCTTGGGCACTACTTCCCGAGCAACTTTGCAGAGCTCTCTCATTTTTTCCACAGAGATCACTGTCCCACCGGAAGCATTATGCGAGTTTTCTAAACACACGAGCGCTGGCTTTGGCGAAGCGATAGTGGGAAACCTATAACTCGGCTGAATCGTGTTCTGCAGAACACTCACAGTGGGAATGCCAGGATTTGCCCAAGTTTTGATCATAACACCTGCTATTGCTCCTGCACCTCCAAGCTCCTGTTCGTAGATGTGAGAGTCGGGGCCAACGATCACTTCCTGGTAGGGCTCTGTTTGACTCAGGATCGCCACAAGATTGGCCTGTGTACCTGTAGGCATAAGTATTGCGGCTTCTTTGCCTGTTAAGTCTGCGGCAAGCTCTTCCAGTCGAGCGACTATTCTGTCTTCAGGCACTCCAAAACCAAGTACCTCAGCCTGCAGCATTACCTCCCGCATTTCGGCGGTGGGTTGGGTAACATTATCGCTGCTAATGTCAATAATCATATAATCATATTGAACTAAGAATGAAATGGTAACAATTGCATCGGGGTTTTGACGAGCATGGTGTGCACTTGATCCTGGGTAATGTCATTTTGAAGCATCAAGGGAACGAAACTTGTAAGAAGATAATCATATCCAATCCCACCCAGGCATCGCCAGTAAGATCGCCGATGAACATCCATGGAGAGCACTATTTGATCTTCAAATCCTCGATCAATTAGCCCCTTGATCATCTCCACCCGCCACTCATCTGGCGCATAATTTGTCATCCCAGCATGATCAAAACCCAGATAAACTCCATGCTTGGCTAATTTCTCATAGTAATCCAGCTCGCGGCGATCTCCCAAATGACTTATAACCACCCGTCCGGGTTTAACTCCTTCTTCTTGAAGGATCGCCAGTTTCTCCATTGCTAACTCCCCATGGAAAGTATCAATGGAAATCAATGCGCCTGTTGCAATATGTGCTTTGGCTGCAGCCCTAAGTAATCGCTCTTCCTCAGGACTCAGATAACCCTTTCCGCCTGTTTTTCGAGGCGCGCCGGCTCCAATCTCACCAATTATTCCCGCTCGTATTCCGGTATCATCCACTCCTTCAGTGAGATCCCGGATCATTCCCTCTGCAAGTTCATTTGTGCTTGTTGTTTCGACAATTGATGACGGGAAGCCTAACCAATAGCCAGTTCCCATTATGATGTGTATCCCGGTGGCCTGACTAATAGCCTTCAATCCGAGCGGATTGCGACCTGTCCCAATCAAGGTGAGTTCCACCATTGCGCCCCCGCCGGCCGTTCTAAATCGTTCAAGTTCCTCAATCGCAATCCCCTCATCGTTCAGGATGTGTTCATAGCCCCAACGGCTGGGATAGATGTCCAAGAGTAGGTGTTCATGCATCTGCGTGATGGATAAATTACCTGCGTGGACGGGTCCCAACACGGTTTGGACAATATCCACTCCCATAAAAACCTCCTAACCATAATGCGCTTGGTATGAAATACTGGTGCAGTTAGCCAATTTATGCCACCTATTTACAAATACGTACCCCACTCAAGCCTTGGCCCAAGAATTTCGATCGTTGCACCATTAATCGCCTTGGACATATTCGAAGCAAGGAACACAATCATGTCAGCAACCTCTTCCGGTTGAAGTACCGACATTGGATCAGACTGAGGGTGAGTCTTCCGCCACATTTCAGTGTTGACTCCTGCCGGGCAGACGACATTGGCTCTGATCTTATATTTGGCAACCTCATCAGCCAACGATTCGGTAAAACAAACTATCGCGGCTTTGGAGGCGGCATAGGCTGCTCCATTCGCTCGTCCTCGAAGTCCATCAACTGATCCGACATTAACGATCGCGCCGCTCTTTTGTTTGAGCATTTGCTGAAGGACCGCTCTGGTGACAAGGAATGTACCTCGAAGATTCGTATTGAGCACCTTATCCCAATCCTCAATCCTGATGCTAACCATTGGTGTAAGAATCTCGACTGCGGCATTGTTAAACAAGATGTCAATTTTGCTGTAATCTTTTATCACCATTGCCACTGCACGATCAACTGCCTTTTCGTCCGCCACGTCTACCTCCACTGCGATGGCATGGCCTTTCATTGTAGAGATCTCCTCAACTACTGCACCAGCTTGATGGCGGTTCACATCCAACACTGCCACAGAAGCCCCATGTTTGACAAGTGCGAGAACAGTTGCTCTCCCGATTCCCAGTGCACCACCTGTTACGATAGCAACTTTCTTTTTAAGGTCGAACTCCATAATAATCTCCCATTACGGTTGTATGATCAATAAATTGTAGATTACCCCTTCTGGCACTAGCAGATACACGGTTGGAGCATGATCTCATCCCTTTACTGCACCCGCGGTTAGCCCAGAGATAATATAGCGAGCGAAAATCATTGAGAGCACTATAGGTGGTATGGTCGCGAGCACACCTCCAGTCATCATTGCACCCACATCTACCACATACCGCCCGGTAAATTCAGCAATTGCCACCGGCACAGTTTTGGCGGTGATAGTGCTGGTGAAGATGAGGGCAAAAAAGAATTCATCCCAAGCACCCAAGAAGACAAACAACGCTGTAGATACCAGCCCGGGCGCTGAGATGGGCAGGATGATCGAGAAGAACGTGCGCAAGCGCGAGGCGCCATCGATCTGTGCGGCATCCTCCAACTCAATCGGAATAGTCTCGAAAAAAGCCGCCATCAGCCAGATAGCAAACGGTAGTGCGAAGCTCAAGTAGGTTAGAATCAAGACAATAGGTTTGTTATACAAGCCAACCCGAGTGGCGATAATGTAAAGCGGGATAACCAGCGAGACCTCAGGGATCATGCGTGTTCCCATGATTCCGAGTAGTAGTGTAGAACGCATCGGCATACGGATGCGAACTAGGGCATAAGCGGCCAAGGAGCCAGCCAAGAGCGAAATGACTGTGACCGAGGAGGCGACGATGAACGAATTCTTCATTGTGATCTTAAATGTACGAGAAACTTCCGATGTGTCAGTACCTGGAGTAAGAATGTCAATGTAGTTCTTCAATGTCGGATTCTGAGGGATCCAGTGAATAGGCACCGCTAGAATCTCGGCCCGGGTAGAGATAGACGAGAGTAGTAGATAAGACACCGGTAAAAAAATGAATAAGTAAACCGGCAGTGTGAGAAGAAAAAGAGCCAGTCGATCAAATTTGAGTTTCAAAATGCGCGATCCTCCGGCCGGTATAGCGTGCGAATGTAAATCAGAGCCATTAGTAATGTGAAAGCTGAGATGAGAAAGGAGAGTGCTGCGCCCCGCCCGACATGTCCAAAACTGAAAGTCTCTAAATAGGTCAGGTAGGAGATGGTCATGGTGCCAAAAGCCGGACCGCCTGCAGTAATCACGTAGATGATGTCAAATACCCGAAAAGCCTCCACAGTACGGATGACCAGGGCAACTAGGATAGCGCCGCGCAGCAAAGGCATGCGCACAAGCCAGAAGCGTTGCCATGCGCTGGCACCGTCAACAACCGCTGCTTCGTCTAATTCCGGTGGCAGGGTGGCCATTGCTGCTTGCAATATAAGGGCGATAAAAGGCATGCTGTGCCATACATCGGCCAGAATAACCAGGTTCATCGCTTTCCAGGGCGAGATAAGCCAGGGTTGATACTTATTGATCAAGCCTAAGGCAAACAACAAACCATTTAGCGCTCCATAATCCGCGTTGTAGATCCAGCGCCATATAGTGCCATTGACGATTGTGGGAATTGCCCAGGGGATAATTAGCGCAACACGCAGGAATTTCCAGCCTGGCGGACGATTACTAAGAAATTGGGCAATGCTCAGCCCAAGGACCAACTCCAAACCAACTGAAACTACAGTGAAGTACAATGTGCGCCAGATCGTAATCCAGAAGGTTTTGTCGGTGAGCAGTGTGGTGTAATTTTCCAGTCCGATGAAAACATTGCGGGTAGTTTTACTCAAACTTGCGTCGAAGAAGCTCAAATAAAAGGTGCTGAGAATAGGCTGCAGGACGATGCTCAAAACGATGAGCAACGCAGGCAAAACGAATAAGAATCCTGTAATAGCGTCGCGGCGTTGTAATTTTATGGGAAGTCCAAGGGCGGTTTGAATAACTTTTATTGCAAACCGCCCATCGAGATTCTTATTTCATCAGGTGTTCCCAGGTTACAGCTGCTTCATCCAATGCTTCCTGCGCAGTGGCCTGTTTCGTCAATGCCTTTTGCAGAGCAAGTTGTAGAGCCTTTGAACCTTCCACATAGAACGGCACCTTGGGCCGTACATGCGAGAAGGGGAACTGCGCCTTAAAGGCCGGTACAGTCACAGCAGTCACCTCACTGCTGGCCGCCAACTTCTCGCCGGTTTCACCTTCGAAGCTCGTTGCCCATATCGGCAGCATGTGCGATGAGTAACGATTTTGTACGTCTTTGGAAGTCAGATACTTGACATATTCCCAAGCCGCATCTGGTTTTTGTGATGTAGCCGCTACGGAAATACCCATGGAGCCGTCGATAGTGGAACTTTCCACGCCTCCATCGCTAAAGACGGGCATTAGGGCTATTTTAACTTTGCCAGTCACCTGTGATTGATCGGGCTGGTTATTCGCCAGATCGTACATGTAATTCCAGTTCAAAGCAAATACTGCCTTGCCCGACGAGAAGACGTTGCGTACATCTTCCTCCACATAAGATATAGAGGCAGGATTAGTGAAACCATCATCAATCGTCTTGACCATCCACTCCAGGGTCTTAACTCCGGTCGCGTCATTGAACATTGGCTTTCCGCTCTCGTCTACCAACTTGCCGCCGTTTCCATACAGCAAGGTCACCCAATCGCAAATCGCGGCTTCGTACTGGCCCCACGACCAGACGATTGGATATTCAACAATACCTTGTTCCTTGATCGCTTTTGATTGTTCGAGCAGCTCCTCCCAGGTTGTGGGCGGTGCATCGAACCCGGCCTGCTTGAGTAGTTCCTCATTGTAGAAGAAGTACTTCTGGTCCAAAAGCCAGGGCATGCCGTATGCCTTTCCGCTGACTGTTGAGATTTCCCAAGCCGCATCGAAAATTTCGTCTTTCATCTCCTGAGTCAATTTGTCAGTAATGTCCAGAATATAACCCTTATCGGCGAATTCAGCGTACCAAATATCGTCAACCAGGAAGACATCGTATGCCGGTGTGGTAGAGGCCATACCAGTGATGATTTTATCGTGCATGGCATCATAGGCAACATAGTCGATCTCTACTTTGATGTTTGGGTATTGCTGGTTGAATTCCGAGACGATCGTATTCATCTCGTCCACAGTGGGGCCAGCTTGCTCCATTGCCAGTACTCGGATAGTGACCTCCTCAGCCGCCGGGGTGGCAGGCGCTTCGGTCACAACGGGTGCTTCCGTTGGCTTGGGGCCGCAAGCGGAAAGTACGAAGGCCGCGATCACCAACAGTGCAAACACTTGGAAACCGAACTTTTTAGTGCTCATATCTCTCCTTATCTCCTAACGTAGAATTTTGATGTGAAAAATGGAATCTATTCGGGTCGAAAGTTCTCGGCGCACCTCCAGTCAGTAAATTTCGATGCTTCATCAAGCACCTCCCTAGATGTGCACGGTAGTGAAAAACCACGCAGGACATACAACAGCCTCTGATGGCATAGTACATTTTAGCATTATAAATTCCCGAAGTCAAATGCTTCTCCTGCGATTTGCCGCAATGAGGCTGTAGGCATGAGGATGTGGGCGTGCCTATGGGCCGCCCACATCCCTAATTACTCTCCTTCACCAGGGCGTATGCCCTTCGAGAGGGGAATCTAGCCTTGCGACTCACTCGACAGGGATCTCCTTGTAAATCTTGTCAACATCAATGCCTTGTTTGCGGCGGTAGGCGCTGAATCCAAAGTAGATGGCGGCTGCAACAACGTAGTTCAGCAG
>JALHUM010000235.1 GCA_022865905.1 Anaerolineales bacterium
TGACACGGGAGCACCCTCATGACCACCCTTCACCTCGTCTCGCACACCCACTGGGACCGGGAATGGTACCTCACCTTCCAACAGTTCCGCCTGAAGCTCGTCCACCTGATTGACGGACTGCTTGACATTCTAGAGCATGATAAAAATTACAGACACTTCATGCTCGATGGACAGACCATCGTCCTGGACGATTACCTGCTCATGCGCCCGCAGCGTGAGGCCGACCTGCGCCGCTACATCAAAAATGGCCGCATCCTCGTCGGCCCCTGGCACATCCTGCCGGATGAGTTCCTGGTCAGCCCGGAGGCCACCATCCGCAACCTACTCGAAGGCGACCGCACCTGCCGCAATTACGGCCCCAAGATGATGGTCGGCTACATCCCCGACCCGTTCGGGCACATCGGGCAGATGCCGCAGATCCTGCGCGGATTCGGGATCGAGACCGCCTGCGTCCAGCGCGGTCTTTCAGACCAACCCTGCGAATTGTGGTGGGAGTCGCCCGATGGATCGCGCCTCTTCATGGCGTACCTGCGCGATGGATACGGAAACGCGGCCTTGCTGCCCGCTTCCGAACCGGAACGCTTTACGGCCCTCGTCCGCGAAGTGCGCGACAACCTCGCGCCTTACTCGGCCTCTGACCACCTACTGCTGATGTACGGCACGGATCACATGCAGCCGCCGCCAGAGACGGCCAGGGCTATCGCGTGCACAAAAGGTAAACTGGACGGCGACAAACTTGTCCACTCGACTTTGCCTGCCTACATCGCCGCCGTTCAGAAATCACTACGAAAAACACTTTACCAGCTGCCGGTTATTACAGGAGAACTACGTCAGTGCAAACGATCTCACCTGCTTCCGGGCGTACTCTCCGCGCGTATGTGGATCAAGCAGCGCAACCACGCCTGTGAGACCCTGCTTGAAAAATGGGCTGAGCCATTCTCTACCTGGCAAGAGTTGGTTACTGCCAGCACTCGTCACCTGTCACCCACCGCCCCTCAATCATCAATACCCTTCAGGTACGATGTCGTCAAACGTAAATCTGAAATCCTCCACCAGGCCTGGCGTTTGCTGATGGAAAACCACCCCCATGATTCCATCTGCGGCTGCTCGATTGACCAGGTGCACGATGAGATGAAAGTCCGCTTCGACCAGGTGGAACAGATTGGCGAGGAGATCACCAAACAAAGCCTGGAAGCCCTCGCCTCTGCCACCAACACCGCAATCCCTAACTCGCAACCCGCAACCCTAAACCCACAATCCGCAATCGTAGTTTTCAACCCCACCTCCGGTCCGCGCACCGACCTGGTGACGGCCTTTGCAGAATTCCACGGCGAGTTCGAGATCGTGGATGAACAAGGGAATGTCGTCCCGCACCAGATGCTTGGTTCGAGCAGCCAGGATTTGATCAACGCGGTGATGAGTAAGAAAGAGCTGAAGAGCGGCTTGGCCATGATCCACGAGGGCAAGATCCTCGGCAAAGTGATCCACGAGGTTGCCATCCAACGCGAGGGGAGCCAGGTACACCTCGAAGTGGTTCTGGCCGATTCGGGCGAATTGGACTTGGCCGCCTGGGAAACTGGTGTGCGCGAGATCGAAGCGCTTCTGGCTGACCCAACCGTGACGACCTTTCACGCCCGCGCCCATTCGATCCCGGCTTCCGAGTTCATTCTTACGGCAAAGGAAATCCCCGGTCACGGATACAAGACCTTCTGGCTGCGGCCTGTTCCTGCCAGCCTCGTTCAGCCCGTCAAGGTCGGCGCCCTCGCCAGCCTGCTGATACCCCTCGCCCGCCTCCTGGCGCCTCTGCCATTCCTCGAGCGGCTGCTCGCCCGCCCGAAAGCCGCCCGGCCTCCCTATATCATCGAAAACGAGTACCTCCATGTCGCGGCCTCGCCTGCCGATGGTACACTGACTTTGAAGGATAAACAAACCGGAGCGGTCTATCGCGGCTTGAACAGATTCATGGATGGCGGTGACTGCGGCGACGAATACAACTACTCGCCGCCACCTTCCGACTTTCAGCCCTCCGCGCGTTTAAAGCGCGTTTCATTGACCTCAGACCCTATCCGTCAAACCCTCAGTTTCGAACTCGAGCTTCCCACCCCCGCCGCCATCGCCCCGGACCGGAAGTCACGCTCGAAAGAGATGATCGTCACCCGCATCACGTCACACGTCACGCTTACCGCTGGCGTCCCCCGCGTGGACATCCACACCGAGGTGGATAACCGCGCCCGCGATCACCGCCTGCGCGTCCACTTTCCCGCGCCGTTCTCAGCGGAGGCAGCAGACTATGATGGGCATTTCGAGATCGTGCGCCGTCCAATCGGCGTGCCAGAGTTCGACGAAAGCTGGGTCGAGCGGCCCAGGCCCGAGGTCCCCCAGCGGGCGTTTACAAGCGTGAGCGATGGCCAGCAGCGGCTGACGGTCGCCAACCGCGGCCTGCCTGAAGTCGAAGTACTGAGACTTCCGAAGTCTTCGCGAAGCACCCCCGAAACGCAGTGTAGGGGGCTAAGACTTCGGAAGTCTGAGACAACCGAAATCGCGCTCACCCTGCTGCGCTGTATCAATTGGATCTCGCGCGACGATTTCGAGGGGCGCAGAGGCCATGCCGGGCCGATGGCTTCCACGCCCGGCGCGCAGATGATCGGCCGGTGGACATTCCATTACTCGATCATCCCCCACGCCGTAGGGCGGGATTCTATCCCGCCATCTAGCTCAAGGCAGGATGGAATCCTGCCCTACGATCAAGCCTACGCTTTCGAGACCCCTCTCCGCGCGGTGAGCACCGGCCTGCACGATGGTCAATTACCGACCAGCGGATCGTTCGTATCGGTAGAGCCGCACCAGTTCGTCATCAGCGCAATCAAGGAA
>JALHUM010000236.1 GCA_022865905.1 Anaerolineales bacterium
CACGCGTCAGGCGCACCTTCGGCGGCTCAATGCCATCCCGTTGTCCATACAGGCGCTTCAATTCGCCCTGGATGGCCGGATTCGAGGGCTGGATCTCGAAGGCGCGCTCCATGTGCCAGATCGCATCGTCCACTTTGCATTCGTCGTCGCGGATGATGCTCATCCCCACATGGGCAACGAAGTCGTCCGGCACCGCCATCAAGACGCGCTGAAATATATCCGCCGCATCAGCGTAACGGCGAACCTCCAGGAAAGCTTTCCCCTGCAACTGGTACGTTTTTACGTTCATGGGGAAAGTTTTCAGGATATGTTGGCAATGGGCAATGGCCTCGTCAATACGCCCGCCCTCGATCAGGCTTTCGATTTCACGGTTATAAATACGCAGGGATACGTTCGTCATGGCGCACTCCTTTTATTAGTATGCACCATTATTAAAGATAATGCAAGCCTTTTCTTCCTAGTTATCATAGAAGATAGGTAATGGTGCAACCGGTTCATCGCTCCAAACGTGAGCGTTTAAGAGGCGTTCCTGGACTTCAGCCTGCCCTTCGACATGGCTCAGGCGCCGCGCCGGATCATTGGCATGGATGGTGAACAGTGGCTGGCCTTTTTCGACGAAATCGCCGACTTTATGATGGATGACGATGCCGACAGCGTGGTCAATCGGATCGCCTTTTCTGGTTCGACCTGCGCCGAGCGTCACTGCCTCCTCGCCTACGATGCGGGCGTGGACCTGGGCCAGGTACCCGCTTCGAGGGGCTTTTACCATCTCGACGACCTGCGCCTTTGGCAATTTATCCGGATCGTCCACATAGGATACATTCCCGCCCTGCGCCGAGACCAGCGACCGGAATTTTTGGAATGCAGACCCCTCGTCCAGGGCTTGTACCGCAAAGGCGCGACCTGGCGTCAGGTCTGAGACAACACCTCCCAACGTTAACATGTGCGCCGAAAAGGTCAGGCAATGTTCACGGAAATCCTGAGGGCCGCCGCCATGAAGGGTCTCGATCGCTTCCTGGACTTCCAGGGCATTACCGACCGCATAACCGAGCGGCTGATTCATGTCCGAGAGCAGGGCTACGACCCGGCGCCCGGCCAGCTCGCCGATGGCGACCATCAAGCTTGCCAATTGGCGGGCGTCTTCGAGGGTTTGCATGAAGGCGCCCAGGCCAACCTTGACGTCCAGCAGGATGGCCTGCGCCCCAGCGGCGATCTTCTTGCTCATCACGGACGAGGCGATCAGCGGAATGGACTGCACCGTGCCGGTCACGTCACGCAAGGCATACAATTTTCCGTCGGCTGGAGCCAGGTCGGGTGTCTGGCCGGTCAATACAATGCCAACTTCGCGCAACTGCCGTTTGAATTCGTCAGTCGTCAGGTCACAGCGATAGCCAGGTATGGATTCCATTTTGTCGAGCGTGCCGCCGCTGAAACCCAGGCCGCGGCCAGACACTTTCCCAATCGGCAGGCCGCAGGCAGCGACAATGGGCAGTACGACTAGGGAAGTCTTGTCGCCGACACCGCCGGTCGAGTGCTTGTCTACGGCGATCTTGACCACGTCGGAAAGATCCACCATCTCGCCGGAATGAGCCAGCGCCAGGGTCAGGTCAGCCGTTTCGCGGGCGGTCATGCCGTTGAGCAGGACCGCCATCGCCCAGGCCGAGACCTGGTAATCGGCGATCTCGCCGCGCGTAAAGCCTTCTACGAAGAATTCGATCTCCTCGCGGGTCAACTCACCCTTGTCGCGTTTCTTGATGATGATGTCTACTGCGCGCATGACATTATCTCCAGGAATTCCTGACTGTATTTTATCCTATTTTTCTATTAGGATAGTCCCCCTTTTCCTGGGAAGAGTTTCGGCCCAGCCGGTGTGTCTTCCACGCGCCAGCCGAGACCCTCGATCTGCTTGCGCAAATCGTCAGCCTCCGCCCAGTCTTTGCACAGGCGCGCTTGCTGACGCACAGGCCAGGCGCTGCACCTCGGTGGGAACTTTCCCAATTTCCAGAGTGGACGAGGCTGCATCCAAAACCAACTCAATGTCAAAGTTGGGATGCCCGCTTCTGAAAAGGTCGGCAAACAATACTCCCCCAATTCAGCAAAGGAGAACGTAGCACCCGCAGGGTAGATCTTGGGATTGCATTCACTCAGCAGCCGCGCCGCTCTCGGCGTTGTTCCATTGCGGGATGAAAGACAGCGGGAGGCCAAAATCTCCAAACAAATCGAGACCGGGCGGGGCAGACACATCTTCTCCCACCTTGAAAATCTCATAGACTTGTAAAGCCCTCGCCCCGACAGCGTTCGTCGCTGCGCTGGCAAGAACCAGAACCGCGCGTTTAACGCACGGCACAGATCGGCGAGCCAAGCCCCCTGAAGATCAGGTTTGCGGATAAGAGAGGCGCTAATAGCCCAGCAGTCTGCTATAATCAGTCCCATGCAACCGCTTATCGTCGGAGTCCGTTTCGCACAAATCGGAAAAGTTTATCATTTCAACGCCGCCGCCATCCCCGACATCCAGCCCGGCGACCGGGTCATCGTCGAGACGACGCGCGGGCGTCAACTGGGGGAAGTCACCCAACGGATCGAGAAACCCTCCCCGCCGCCCGAGGGGACTTGGAAACCGGTCGAGCGGCGCGCTACGCCGCGCGACCTGGTGCTGCGCCAGACCTGGCAGCGCAAAGAGCTCGAGGCAATGGTCAACTGCCGTCAGCGCACCGCCGAGCTGAAACTGGCCGGGATCAAGATCGTGGCCGCCGAGTTCAGCTTCGACGGGGTGCGGTTGGCGCTCATATTCAGCAGCCAAATGGAAGAAAAAGTAGACCTGAAATCTCTGCGTAGCGACATGGGCAAGCTCTATCCTGGCACGCAGATTGACATGCGCCAGGTCGGGCCGCGCGACGTGGCCAAGCTATTGGGCGGGCTGGGCGGCTGCGGACTGGAAACGCGCTGCTGCTCCAGGTTCCTGACCGATTTCAGCCCCATCTCTATAAAGATGGCGAAAGAACAGGGCATCTCGCTCACGCCAATCGAGATCACCGGAATGTGCGGACGCCTGCGCTGTTGCCTGGTTTACGAATTCGAGCAATACATGGCCGCGCGTAAGGAATTGCCCAAGAGGAACAAACACGTCGTCACTCCGCTGGGAGAAGGTCGTGTGGTTGCCATGCTGCCGCTGCAGATGACGGTCATCGTCGAATTGCCGGAGGTCGGCCGGCGTGAGTTCGAGCGCGACCAGCTCGAACCCTGGGATGAGTTGGAGGCGCTGCGGCGCAAGTCGGCGGAACCGTGTGCGAATTGCCTAAATGACCGAACCTCCTGACTACTGGCAAACTCCCCAAGAGATCCTGGTCATCCTGGCCCATCCCGATGACCCAGAATTTTTCTGCGGCGCGACGTTGGCCCGCTGGGTCAGGGCCGGACATGAGATCCATTACTGCCTGCTGACCTGCGGCGATAAGGGCTATGAGAAACGCGACGTCACTCCCGACGAAATATGCCGCATCCGCCACGCGGAACAACGCGCCGCGGCTGCCGTTATCGGCGTCAAGAACGTGCGCTTTCTGGACCTGGAGGACGGTTACCTGATCCCAAGCATTGACCTGCGTCGGGAAGTGGTGCGCGTCATACGCCAAGAGAAACCCGACATCCTGGTCACCTGCGACCCAACCAACCTGTTCCCCAGCGGCACGTACCGGCTCAATCACCCCGATCACCGTTATGCCGGGCAGGTCGTGCTGGACGCGGTCTTTCCAGCGGCCGGGAACGCCCACTTTTTCCCTGAGCTGCTGCGAGACGAAGGCCTGGAGCCGCATACGCCGCGTGAGGTCTGGGTTTCGCTAACCTCCCAGCCCGATGTGACGCTGGACGTGACGGCCACTTGGGAAATCAAGCTGCGCGCCCTAAAAGAGCACAAGAGCCAGATCGGCGACCCGGGCAAATTCGAAAAACGGATGCGTAGCCGCCGCTCGCCCGAAACCGCCGGCTTCGCCGGAAGATTCTCCTCATCCGGTGGCCAGGCGGTTTGTTCTTCGATCACCGGAAGAGGCCAGAAAGAGCGAGCGGTCGGAGTCGCG
>JALHUM010000237.1 GCA_022865905.1 Anaerolineales bacterium
AACGGCATCCTCTGGAAATTGGCTGCCCGCTGCTCCTGGCGGAAACTCCCAACCTCCTATTCCTCCTCTCAGGTTTGCTACCTCCACTACCGTCGCTGGATGCAGGCTGGTCTCTTGAAAAAAGTCATCTTTACCCTTCTGAATGATATGGAAACGCGTGGCCAATTCGATGTGAAAGAAGCGGTAATGACCGGGATAGTCAGGTTTGAAGAAAATGAAGATTGTGTCATGATCTACATTTTGTCTCGTTTTTCTTCCATGTGGCAGGTTCAAACGGCCTTGCTTTATTATCAATATTTCGCCTGCTGTATGGAAAGAAAACAGGGCATCCGGAATTTCCAGCCTGATCCTTTGGAAAGAATATTCCACCAGGATTAATCCTCTTTATTGTAAAATAATGCTATGTCCACTCTCATACACCCTCGCTCTCTCAAAGTCTCTTTAGTCGCTGTTCTATTGACATTGCTGGCCTTCAGCGCCTGCACCCGGCCCGCGCCGGAAATCCCTATGATCCTGCCCACGCTCACAATCACGGTGCCGCCTGCCTGGCTGACCACGGCAACGGCCACCCTCACGTCCATCACTACCCCCACCCCCAGCCTGACCCCCTACGCTCCTTTCCACGCCACAGCGATGGTTGACAACCTGAACCTGCGCACCAACCCGGGCTACCTCTTCCCCGCCCTGCTCATGATGCAGAAAGATACCTCTCTGCTCGTGCTTGGCCAGTCCCCTGGCGGTGAGTGGATCTTCGTCCAGATGCTCTCCAATGAAAAAGGCTGGGTCTTTGCGAAACTTCTGGTTTCCGACCACCCCCTGGACCTCATCCCCTTCATCCAGCCGGAGAACGTACAACTCCTCAAAGGCCGCGTGGTGGATGCAAACAACCAGCCCGTCACCGGCGTCCAATTTGCCATCACCCAGGGTCAGGGGACAGATGCGCCCCGCAACGACGCCATGACCGATGCCAACGGCGATTTCTACGCTTTCATGCCCCTCACCGCATCCGGGGAATGGTATGTCGGCTACGTTGCCATCGCCTGCACCAGCAATCTGATGGATGCAAACTGTAACTGGAAAAGTGGGGTTGTTACTCAGCCAGACCTTGTTGGGATCTCCATCACGCTTCCCCTGACATCTACGCTGGAGTTTATTTGGAAGTAAATCACATATCATTTTCGAGGAGAAAATCATGTCTACAACCGTATCGAGCGAACAATTCATCAACGCCACGCCCGCGCAAGTCTATTACGCCTTCACCCACGCTATCTCCCTGCACGAGTGGCTGTGCGACTTCGCCACAGTCGCCCCACGTCCCGGCGGGCGCATGTACCTGTGGTGGCACGGCGACTTCTACTCCGCCGGTGAGTACGTCTCGCTGGAAGAGAATAAGTCGATCGTCTTCAAATGGTTCGGGCGCGGCGACCCCCTTCCGACCGAAGTCGCCATCAGCCTCATGGAAAAAGACGACGGCACGCTGGTCATGTTGTCCCACATTGTCCCGGATGGCGAGGAATGGCAAGAGCGCGCCAAAGGCCTCAAGGCGGAATGGGATTCCACGCTCCCCAACCTGGCCTCCGTCCTCGAAACCGGCCTCGACCGGCGCGTCTTCGACCGCCCGATGCTGGGCATCAACATCAGCGATTTCAGCCCCGAGATCGCCAAGTCCCTGGGCGTCCCGGTGACG
>JALHUM010000238.1 GCA_022865905.1 Anaerolineales bacterium
GCCGATATGCCAGAAGAGGTTGCGGCACAGCCCAGTTGAACCCCGAAATTCTTCCAGAATCCGGGCATTCTGGAGTATTATAGGTCTCTTGCAAACGTGCGACGCACTTTCAGTGAGCTCAAAGTGCGTCGCACATCCTGACCGGAAGACATTTCTACAAGCGATATAATATCCTTACGGAGGAAGAAAAGAAATGAAGAAAATAACCTGGATCATCATCGTTGCAGTCGCCATCATTGCCGCTGTTATTGGCGTGTACTACTTCATGGGACGCAACCAGGCCGCGACGGCCAGCCAACTCCAGACGGTCGTAGCCGCGCGCGGCGAACTGACCGCCACCATCGGCGCGACCGGGACGGTGCGCTCCAACCAGAGCGCTGTCCTGACCTGGCAAACGAGTGGCAGCGTAGAGAGGGTGCACGTCAAGATCGGCGACCGGGTCAATGCGGACGACGTGTTGGCTGCGCTTTCAGAGACCTCGCTGCCGCAAAGCGGCATCCTGGCAAAATCCGACCTGGTGAATGCGCAAAAGGCGCTCGATAACCTGCTCGATTCCAAGTTGCAGCAGGCTCAGGCACAATTAAACCTGGCCAATGCGCAGAAAGATTACGACGCGGCCGTAATGAGTCGCAACAACGTCCGCTACCATGCGAATCCGTCGTTGATCGAGAATTACCGGTCGAGTTATATTCTGGCGCAAGATAAGCTGGATAACGCGAAAGAGTATTACGATACGTTTGCGAACGCCGCGGAGGACGATCTAAGGAAGGCACAAGCTTATAATTCTCTTTACACAGCCCAATTGGAACGTGACAAAGCCTACACCAACTGGCTATGGTACGAAAACCCGCCCACGCCCAAAGATATTGCCGTGGCGGAAGGCAAGGTCGCGGTCGCCCAGGCCAAACTGGAAGATGCCCAGCGTGAATGGGATCGCCTGAAGGATGGCCCGGATCCGGCCGATATTGCCGCTGCGCAGGCGAAAGTGGCGGCTATCCAGGCAACCATTGACATGGCGGAGCTTACGGCGCCATTTTCCGGGACGATCAGCGCGGTGAACGTGATGGCAGGGGATCAAGTGCGGGCTGGCGCGAATGGATTCCGCATTGACGACCTCTCCCATCTCCTGGCAGACGTGCAGGTCTCCGAAGTAGATATCAATAGTGTCAAGGTTGGCCAGCCTGTGACGATCACCTTCGACGCCATCCTTGGCCAGGAATATCACGGCAAGATAACCCAGGTGGCCCAGGTGGGGGATGTGGCCCAGGGGGCGGTGAACTTCACCGTCACGGTCGAGATCACCGACACCGATGAACAGATCAAGCCTGGCATGACCGCCGCGGTCAATATCGTCGTGAATTCATTGACAGACGTGTTGCTGGTGCCCAACCGGGCCGTGCGTCTGGTGGATAGCCAGCGGGTGATGTATGTACTGCGTAACGGTCAATCGTTGGAAGTCAAGATCACGCTCGGCGCGTCATCCGACACGGTGAGCGAGGTCGTGGCTGGTGACCTGAAAGAGGGTGACCTGATCATCCTCAACCCACCGGTGACGCTGATCACCAGCCCCGGAATGGGTGGTGGCCCCTTCGGTGGAGGCGATTAATGGAGACCCCTGTCATCGTCGCCAAAGACTTGACCAAAGTTTATAAAATGGGCGAGATGGAAGTCCATGCTTTGCGCGGCGTATCGTTGACCATCGAGCGCGGCGAGGTGGTTTCCATTATGGGGCCGTCCGGGTCGGGCAAGTCCACCCTGATGAACACCCTGGGCTGCCTCGACCGGCCGTCTTCTGGAGAATATATCCTGGACGGAGAGGCGGTCTCCACGCTCAACGACGATCAATTGGCAACCATCCGCAACCGGAAGGTCGGTTTCGTTTTCCAGACCTTCAACCTGCTTACGCGCACTACAGCCCTGGGAAACGTCGAGCTGCCATTGCGCTATGCGGGAATCACCTCGGATCGCAAAGCGCGGGCGCGCGCCGCCCTGGAGGCGGTGAATCTGACTGACCGCGTGAACCACCGTCCTGCAGAGCTTTCCGGCGGCGAGCAGCAGCGCGTTGCCATCGCCCGAGCTCTGGTCAATAACCCGGCCATGATCATGGCCGACGAACCAACCGGCAACCTGGATTCAAAATCGGGTCAGGAGATTATGAACTTGCTGCTCACCTTGAATCGTGAACGTGGCACCACACTGATCATCGTCACCCACGACCAGAGCATTGCCAAACAGACGCAGCGCGTCATCCACCTGATGGACGGCTTGTTGGAGAAGAAAGCATGAACATCACACAGTCTATCCTCGAGGCGCTCGAAAGCTTGAACGCCAACAAGATGCGCTCCGGCCTGACCATCCTGGGCATCGTCATCGGCGTGGGGGCGGTGATCGCCATGCTGGCGATTGGACAAGGCGCCCAATCCAGCATTACCGGCGCAATCACGAGCATTGGCACCAACATTCTGTTCGTCTCCTCTGGCAACAGGACTGCGGATGTGCGTAACGCCAAGCCGCTGACCCTGGCCGATGCGCAGGCGATTGCCGATCCCTTGTCCGCGCCGCACGTGGCAGCGGTTGCGCCGGTCATCCAGGGCGGTGGGACGATCACTGCTGGCGGCCAGTCCTTGGATGTCAGCATTACCGGAACCACGCCAGAGTATTTCTCCTTGCAAAGTTACTCGTTGCTCGAAGGCGATTTCCTGACCCAGGATCAGGAATTGGGACGCGCCTCGGTAGCCGTCATCGGCCCGGGTGTGGCGGACGAGTTGTTCGACCGCCGGGATGGCGTGATCGGCGAGACCGTGCGGATCGAGGGACAACCATTCCGCATCGTCGGCTTGTTAGCCTCCAAGGGCGGCGGCATGTTTGGCAGCCAGGATAACAGCGTCATTGTCCCGTTCAGCACAGCGCAGGCGCGGCTGATCCACCGCTCCGGCCTCCGGCAGATTGACCAACTCCTGGTGCAGGCGGGCAGCGCGGAGGCGGTCCCGCTGGCCAGCGATGAGATTGCCCAAATCCTGCGCCAGCGGCATCGTACAGAAATCGGCGTGGATGATTTCACCATCTTTTCCCAGGCCGATATGCTCTCCACTGCGACAACCAGTCTCAGCGTAATGACCATTTTCCTGGGCGGTATCGCGGCCATTTCCCTGCTGGTGGGCGGGATCGGCGTCATGAACATCATGCTGGTCTCGGTCACCGAGCGGACGCGCGAGATCGGCCTGCGCAAGGCGCTTGGCGCGCACAAACGCGATATCCTGATCCAATTCCTGACCGAGTCGTCCATGCTCACGTTGATCGGCGGTCTGATCGGGATCGCCTTGGGTTGGTTGATCTCGTTCATCGTCGGTCGCATCGCTGCTTCGTCCGGGACGGCTCTCAATCCGCTCATCAGTCTCAACGCGGTTTTGTTGGCCACGCTTTTCTCGGCCTCCGTTGGCCTCTTCTTTGGGATCTACCCAGCTTCGCGCGCCGCCAATCTCGAACCGGTGGAAGCTTTGCGGTATGAGTAAGTAGCAGCCAGTCATCCAGTTTTGAACCACGCAGACACGGAGCTTGCTGAGAAAACCAACAGAAACTCCGTGTCTTTGTGTCTCTGTGGTTATTTTTTCCTGATAACACCCAAGCGTGAGACCGCTGGTTCTCCTGATAAGGTAAAATTGGTTATAAAGAGTCGCTGCGAATGAACATTGCACAGTCCATCATCGAAGCGCTGGAAAGCCTGAACGCCAACAAACTGCGCTCCGGCCTGACCATCCTGGGCATTGTCATCGGGGTGGCGGCAGTCATTTCCATGCTGGCCATCGGCGAGGGCGCCCAGCAGACCATCACCGGCTCGATCAGCGGCATTGGCACCAACTTGTTGTTCGTTTTCAGGGGCAACATGGTGCAGGAGGTGCGCAACCCCAAGCCGCTGACCCTGGAGGACGCCAATGCCATTGCCGACCCTTTTGCCGCGCCTTCTGTGGCGGCGGTTGCGCCAGTGCTGCGGGGAAATGGCGAGATCGCTGCCAGCGGCGAACAAACGACGACCAGCATCATCGGCGCTACACCGGAATACTTTCCGCTTCGCAACTACACGTTGAGCGAGGGCGAGTACCTGACCGAGGAGTACTTGCTGGGCCGGGCTTCGGTCGTACTGCTCGGCTCGGAAGTGGCCGATAAATTGTTTGGCCGTCAGGAAGGCATCGTCGGCGAGACGGTGCGCATCGAGGGCCAGCCTTTTCGCGTCATTGGCGTGCTGGCCTCCAAGGGCGGCGGCATGTTGGGCAGCGAGGATGACCGCGTAGTCGTCCCATTCAGCACGGCGCAGGCGCGCCTCATTCACCGCAGCGGACGCAACCGCATTGACCTGCTGCTTGTGCAAGCTGTCAGCGCCGGGGCGGCGCTGCAAGCTGCAGAGGAAGTATCCCAGATCCTGCGCCAGCGCCACCGCACGGCCATCGGCGTGGACGATTTCACCGTCTTCTCGCAGAAGGATTTTCTCAGCACCGCGCAGACTGTCACCAGCGTGCTGACCATCTTCCTGGGCGGTATTGCTGGCATCTCCCTGCTGGTGGGCGGCATCGGCATCATGAACATCATGCTGGTCTCGGTCACCGAGCGGACGCGCGAGATCGGCTTGCGCAAGGCGTTGGGGGCGCGCAAGCGTGACATTTTGGTCCAGTTCCTGGCCGAATCCTCGTTGCTCAGCCTGTTGGGCGGCGTGGTCGGCATTGCCCTGGGCTGGTTGATCTCATTCATCGTCGGGCGCATCGCTGCCAACTCAGGGACGCTCTTCAATCCGTCTATTGGCGTCAATTCGGTTCTGCTGGCGACGCTTTTCTCGGCCGCGGTCGGCCTCTTCTTCGGGATCTACCCGGCCAGCCGCGCCGCGAATCTGGAGCCGGTCGAGGCGCTGAGATACGAATAAGCTATTGTTGTGAGAGGGTATAATTAACGATATTGCGCGTTTCAAAGAAACCTTTGTGTCTTCGTATATTTGTGGAGAAAATCCAAACAAGAACCTCACTGGCGAGATACTTAAATCCACATCAGGAGAAACCAATGGAGCAAAAACTCGGACAACTCAAGACCATGCTGGCCGAAATAACAGACCTGGCTGGGGCTGTGGCCCTGCTTGGCTGGGACCAGCAGACGAATATGCCGCCGGGTGGGGCAGAAGCGCGCGGCAATCAGTTGGGAACCCTCCAGCGGCTGATCCACGAACGCAAGACTTCAGCCGCGATGGGAAAGTTGTTGGAAGAACTCAAGCCCCATGCGGCCACTCTTGATCCCGATTCGGACGATGCTCGCCTGGTCAAGGTGGTCGCCCACGATTACGACATCGCCACCCGCGTCCCTGCGGAGTGGGTGGTGGAGTTCGCGCATGTGACCACGATGGCGCAGCAGGCCTGGGTCGAGGCGCGGACGAAATCCGAATTCTCTATCTTCCTCCCGCACCTGGAAAAGATCGTCGAACTCGGCCAGCGCTACGTCTCCTTCTTCCCGCCTGCGGATCATCCCTACGACATCTTGCTGGATGTCTTCGAGCCGGGCATGAAGACTGCCGATGTCAGGGCAATTTTCGATGCCTTGCGCCCGAAGCAGGTGGAGCTGATCAAGGCCATCACCGCGAAACCGCAAGTGGACGATTCTTTCCTGCACCAGGCTTTCGACGAGAAGAAGCAGTGGGATTTCGGCGTGGAGGTCATCACCAAGTTCGGTTACGATTGGAAGTGCGGCCGCCAGGATAAAGCCCCTCACCCGTTCACCAATGGCGGCAGCCGGAGCGACATGCGCATCACAACGCGGGTAGCTCCGAATTTCCTCAACTCGATGATCTTCGGTACCATGCACGAATGCGGCCATGCCCTGTATGGTCAGGGCACTGCCGCTGGGCTGGATCGCACCTCACTGGATGACGGCGCTTCGCTGGCGGTGCACGAGTCGCAATCCCGCATGTGGGAGAACCTGGTCGGGCGTTCGCTGCCCTTCTGGGAATACTTCTACCCGCGCTTGCAGGAAACCTTCCCCTCGCAGTTGGGCAGCGTCCCGCTGGAGAAGTTCTACAAGGGCATCAACAAGGTCCAGCCGTCGCTCATCCGCGTGGAGGCCGACGAGGCCACCTACAACTTGCACATCATGCTGCGCCTCGAAATAGAAATTGCCATAGTTGAGGGCAAGCTGGCGGTCAAGGACCTGCCTGAGGTCTGGAATAGCAGGATGGAAGAGTACCTGGGCGTCGTCCCGCCGGATGATGCCAGGGGTGTGCTGCAGGACATCCACTGGTCGAATGGCTATTTTGGTTACTTCTCCACTTACACCCTGGGCAACCTGATCTCGGCCCAACTGTGGGAGGTGCTCGGGCGCGACATTCCAGACCTGGCCGATCAGATCCGCGCTGGGAAATTCGACGCCCTGCTTGGCTGTCTGCGCGAAAAGATCCACAAGCATGGGCGCAAGTTCGAGCCGCAGGAACTGGTGCAAAAGGTTACCGGCTCCAAGATTGACCCGGCACCCTACTTGCACTATCTAAGAGTGAAATTCGGCCAGATCTACGGCCTGTAACCAAACAAGTAGAGACGCCCAGCCGGGCGTCTCTACAGTAACATGAAAACCCTCCGCTACCTCACGCTGATGAGTTTGCTGCTGGTCGTGCTGACCGGTTGTGCGCCTCTTTGGGGGAACTCGCTGCCGACTCCCTGGCCGACGGGGTACCTACCCACCGCAGTTGCCCTGACCATGGCCGCCATCTCCACCCCAGCGCAGCCGACGCCCACCGGACCCCCGACCGGCACGCCGACCATCGAGCCGACTGCCACCCTCACACCCTCCCCGACTCTCTCCCCGACGCCTTTTCCACTGCCGAGCTTCTTCCCGACAGAAACCCCAGGCATGGATTTTACGCCTGGGCCATCCTCAGCGGCGGCGATCCAGATCATCACACCCGGCCCGCTTTCCAGGGCACTCTCTCCCATCACACTGCATGGTTACGTAATCCCTGGCTACGATAACCTGGTGCGCATCGAACTTTACGGCGAGGATGGCAGCCTGCTGGCACGCCAACTCTTGCGCTTATACACCTCGGGGAAGTGGGCCTACCTGGCGGTGGAGATTCCCTTCGAGGTGCAGGCTGTCGCAGAAGTGGCGCGCCTGCAGGTCAGCACGCAGGATCAGTATGGACGCCTCAGCGCGCTGAACTCAGTCCGCCTCTTGCTGCTTTCAGCCGGTTTTGCGGAGATCAATCCCTCTGGCAACCTGGACGAGCGCTGCACGCTATACACGCCCTCGCCCGGCATGCGCATCTCGAAAGGGACATTGGCCGTGAGCGGCCAGATGCGTCCGTTCAACAGCCAGCCCCTGGTCATAGAGTTGGTCACATCCAGCGGGGCAGTCGTCGGCTCGAAGATGGTCGCCATCCAACCCGCGCCGGATGATAACTATATCCCATTCGAAGCCGACATTAGCTACAACATCACCGCCGCCACCTGGGTGCGGCTGACCATCCACCAGTCCGACGAGCGCATCGGCGGGACGATGTACCTCTACAGCCGGGAGGTCTACCTCAATCCTTAGAAATTTAGGTTATTGCTTGACGATGGATAGGGGGAGTGATACAATACCCGTCCGCTCCTGAGTGATACGGAGCAGATAACCGACGCGGGGTAGAGCAGTGGCAGCTCGTCGGGCTCATAACCCGGAGGTCGCTGGTTCGAGTCCAGCCCCCGCTACTTTTCACCAACCATAGCTCGCAAAGCTATGGTTTTTGCTTTACTTAGAGGTCTGCGATGGTGAACTTTTCACTCATAGGAGGTTTTTGTAATGAACCGCAGACCTTCAAGTACGCAGCTTCTCGAACAGGCCATAAAAGGATTCCTGTACTTCAAATCGGCTGAAGGCTTGACCGATCGCTCCCTAGACTCTTATCAGCGAACTCTCTCACAATGGGCTGCACACATGGGGGCAATTAAGATCACCCAGATCACCAACCGGGAAATCTTAACTTATTTAGACTATCTGCGTATTGACTACATACCTCATCGCTTCAGCGGTGAGACCCGTGCGCTTTCACCCAAAACAATACGCAATGTCTGGATCAGCCTTTCCTCTTTCTTTAACTGGGCAAGCAGAGAGTACCAGTTTTCCAACCCAATGAGGGATATCCCCCCACCCCGATTTCAATCCGCTCCGGTCTCTCCGTTCACCGAAGACGAGGTCAGGCGCATGTTGAAAGCCTGTATTTATTCCAAAGAAGCTGACACCACCCAACGCCGCAGGTTTGTGATGCGGCGTCCTACCGCCAACCGCGATCAGGCTATCATCCTGGTTTTGCTCGATTCAGGATTGCGCGCCTCAGAATTATGTTCTCTTAAGATCGGGGAGGTTGACATCAAGCGGGGCAAATTGGAAATCAAGCACGGTATCGAAGGGGGCGCAAAGGGCGGGAAAGGGAGAATTGTTTTTCTCGGCAAAGTCACCCGACAGGCTGTCTACCGGTCTCTAACCGAACGGGAGGACATGGAAGATCCTGATGCTCCACTCTTTACAGTGTCCAGGACCCGTCCGTTCAAGCCGGCTACTCTGCGCCATATCATCAAGAGCATTGCTGAAAGAGCCGGGGTGAAAAAAGCCTACCCGCACAAGTTCAGACATACCTTTGCCATCACCTACTTGCGCTCGGGTGGCGACGTTTTCACCCTTCAGGCGCTCTTGGGTCACAGCAGCCTGGA
>JALHUM010000031.1 GCA_022865905.1 Anaerolineales bacterium
GGCTTATATAAGCCTTTCTGTACTAGTCATTGTGTAATCAGGTTTTCTTTTTCTGGCTGTATCAATTCACGTAATTATGTTGGATTTCTAAAAAGGAGAGTGAAAAATGAACATTAAGAAACTGGTCGTCGAATTTGTAACCGTGTTCGCAGTAGCCCTGGTGACTGTTGCGCTTGTGACATTTCTATGGAACCTCATCGGGCACGGAGAAGTACCGTAGACCGGGAAACCTCATTCAGTTTTGCTATCATGTTCGGCACAATTTTGACCTGGACAAAGTCACGGGAAATCAAAGCAAAAATAGAGTTTTCAATAATCTAGAACAACAGAAAGAAGGAAAAAATGAAAAGGATCTTTACACTCACAATAATTATGATAGCAATGACAGCCTGCACGTCACTTCAGGTTCAGACATCTGACCATGCAGCGACGGAAATACCTCAGGCAAATATGCCGAATCCTGCCTCGGTCTATTGCGAGCAGCAAGGGAACAAACTCGAAATCCGCACTGCTGCCGATGGCAGCCAAAGCGGAATATGTGTTCTTCCGGATGGCAGCATTTGTGATGAGTGGGCATATTTCCGGGGTGAGTGTGGCTTGGCAGCTCAAAAAAGCCCAACACCTGCCATCGTAGTTGAGGCAACCTCAACAGCAAGCGGTAGCAACACGGAAGAAAATGCATCAGGCGGTTACATGCCGCCAGGTACTTCAGAAGAAATAGCAGACTGGTGGGGGGTCATCAAGAGTACGGAGCCTGGCGCACAGTATGACGACTACTTCGAGCGGCAGGATTTGGGGAAGCAGTTTATCTACTTTGGCATCGATTCTATGGACCCGGCTGTAAAAGCGCAGATCGAGGCGCTACGCAACAGTGGCAAAATCGTTCATCTCTATGGCACATTATTTAGTAATGTGCCTGACTACAACGGCTCACAGATCCTGGTGGATCGCATCGAAGTTAAAGAATAACCATCAAACACAACCCGTGCCCCAAAGGGAACCCTGCCGCTGAAGGGGCTGCCCCTTACTTTTGCGACAGTCCCAAGATTTGTGGGCCCGGCAGGATTCGCCGCGTGCGTCCCCGAAGGGGGAACCAGCGAACCAGTGATTATGAGTAGATTGGCTAATCAATACGGTTATGGAATAGGTAACACTGACATTCCTTGACGAATCTCATGGTTTCTATTACATTCTTGAAAATGGTAATCCCGTTGTACCGTATCTTTCCCTGATTTCAGGGAAGGGTGTGATTCGGAATAGATTCTGCCTGGGGCACACCCGAACTTTTTTCAATAATATCGACTTTCTGGATTTACCGAAACAGTATGTGGATTGGGGCAGGCATACACTTGCCCCAACTTCCACATTTTCTCTGTTAATATGGGGATTCCCAAATAGAAAACATCTTGACAGGCAAGGATAATTTGGGTAATATATAGATTAGTCTACAATATAGACCAGTCTATAAAAGGAGACACTCCTATGGCTGACGATCTCAAAAAACCCCAACTGCGTGTCTTCCAATACGAATTCGTGGATGGAACCTTTGAGTTCAGTTTCAGCGCGCTTTGTCTCTTGATTGCGGTCTTTCTATACATACAGGCAGCCGCGACTGAAACGCCTTTGTGTGACATCCTCTTCGTGAGCTTCTTCTTCCTGGGCATTCCCGGCGGGGCTTTTTTGATGGAACGCCTGGTGCGGCAGTTCAGGGAACGCATCACTTATCGCCGCACCGGTTTTATCGCTCCCAAACGCGGACCCGAACAGGAACCCCGGCGCGTGACCCGGCTGATCATTCGAATAGGCGTACCGGTTCTCGTGGCGGTGATCGTGACGCTGCTTGTGCTCTATCGCCCGCTCATCAATCCTTCCCCGGCCCAAGCCTCGATCCAATCCCCGATCTGGCTACTCTTCACCGGCCTGACTCTCGGGGGTGTTTGGATGATCATTGCCTGGCGCATTGCCTTACCGCGCTTTTATCTTTTGGGTACCATAACCTTGCTGATGGGATTTATTCTACCGTTCACCAGTGCAGGGACCATGTTCGGCATGGCGCTTTTCTTTGTACTGACAAGCCTGATCCTGCTCATCTTTGGCGGCGTGACGCTGTTGAAATACCTGCGCCAGAATCCCGCGGAGCCGCCCGATGAGCAGTGACTTGCGCTCTCTCTCGGATGTGGACCGCCTCATCCACGAGCCGTCGCGCTCCGTCATCCTGGCCGTGCTCTACGCCGTCGAGAGCGCCGACTTCCTCTACCTCCAGCGCGAAACCACCCTGACAAAAGGCAACCTCTCAGTGCATCTCTCGAAACTAGAAGAAGCAGGCTATGTCAAGATCGAAAAGACCTACCACGGCAAAATCCCGCTGACCCTCTGCCGCATGACGGACAAGGGACGCCAGGCCTTTGAAGATTACCGCAAGCAACTCAAATCCTTTGTGGAAGGAACTACATTATGACCAATCCGTATGCGATCCGGACCTCGAGCCTGCGCCGCGATTTCGGGCCGATCCACGCCGTGGACGACGTCTCACTCGAAATTGCCTCCGGGACGGTCTTCGGCTTTCTCGGCCCAAACGGCGCCGGCAAGACGACCACCATCCGCCTGCTGCTCGGCCTGCTGGAGCCGACCGGCGGCCGCGCCGAAGTACTCGGCTTTGATACCCGCACCCAGGCTGCTTCCATCCGCGAGAAATCCGGCGCGCTGCTCGAATATAACGGACTGTACGAGCGCATGACTGCCGAAGACAACCTGGAATTCTATGGGCGCGTCTGGCACATGCCCAAGGCCGACCGGCAGGCGCGCATCCACGGCCTGCTCACCGATATGGGCCTGTGGGAGCGCCGCCAGGAAGCCGTCGGGACATGGAGCCGCGGCATGAAGCAGAAACTGGCCGTCGCCCGAACCCTGCTCCACCGCCCGGCGCTCATTTTCATGGACGAACCAACGGCGGGGCTGGACCCGGTGGCAGCTGCCGCCTTGCGCGAGGATCTAGCCGGGCTGGCGGCCCGCGAGGGCGTGACCATCTTCCTGACCACGCACAACCTGGCCGAGGCCGAGAAGCTCTGCCAGCAGGTGGGCGTCATCAACAAGGGGCGTTTGCTGGCGATTGGCACGCTGGACGAGCTGCGCGCCCATAACGAAGCCCCACGCGTCGAGATTACCGGGAATGGCTTCAGCGAGGCGATCCTCTCGAATTTGCGCGGCCAGCCCGAGGTGCGGGGCGTGGCGGCGGGTGACGGAAAGCTGACCATCGAACTCAGGCCCGGCGTCCCGACCGCACCGCTCGTCCGCCTGCTGGTCGAGTCCGGCGCGGAAGTCGAAGAAGTCCGTAAAAGCAAGGCCAGCCTGGAAGAGCTGTTCCTGACGCTGGTGGAAGAAGAAGCGGAGATACCCAGCGTCTCCAAGACGCCGGGTGTCTAGAGATTGGAGGAAGTATGCTCACCGATATTTTAACCGTTGCCCTGAAAGAGATCAAGGAACTGCCTTACCTGCGGCGCGACAAGTCGCGCACCAACATGTTCACTTTGCTCATTTTCGTCGGCGTGTTTGGTATTTTCCTGCCCCTGCAGACCGGCGAAGAATGGGTAACCTCACCCCTCGCCCTGCTCTTCTCGGGCTGGCTGCCGTTCATGCTGGTCGGCACGACCATGGTGGACGCGTTCGCCGGGGAGCGCGAGCGCCACACGCTGGAAACGCTGCTCGCCAGCCGTCTTTCCGACCGGGCGATCCTGTTCGGCAAGATCCTGGCCGGGGTCATCTATGGCTTAGCGATGACCCTTATGTGCGTCCTCCTCGGACTGGTAACAGTCAACGTGGCGTTCGGCGGGGATGGCTTACTGTTCTTCCCGTTGGCGATTGGGCTGGGCATCCTGGCAGTGGTGCTGCTCATCTCGACCCTGGCCTCCGGGCTGGGTGTGCTGGTCTCGCTGCGCGCCGGTTCGGTGCGCCAGGCCCAGCAGACCTTCACCATTGCCTATTTCGTGCTGTTCATTCCGCTGATGGTCATTCCGATGCTTCCGGAGGCGGTGACGCAGCCTGTCCTCCAGTTCCTGATGCATACTGACTTCACGACGATTGCGATTGGGGCGGGGTTGATCATCGTACTCCTGGATGTGGTGCTGATCCTGGCGGCGCTGGCGCGCTTCAAGCGCGCCAGGCTGATCCTGGATTGAATGCAATGGATCTCTCTCCAATCACTGAAGATCTGATTATTGGGACAACCCCGGTTCCTCAGGATTACCCTCACCTGCGTGACCTGGGCGTGCGGCTGGTGATCAACATGCGCTTCGAGCATCCTCCCAGGCCCGACCTGCACCAGCCCCCCTTGAACTTCTTGTGGTTGCCCACGATAGACAGCCCGGTACTGGTCATTCCAATCCGATTTTTGATGCGCGGCGTCCAGGCTGCGCTGGAGACGATCCGCTCCGGCGGAAAGGTCTACGCCCACTGTGCGGGGGGCCGCCATCGTGGCGTCGCCATGGGGGCATCCATTTTGATCGCCCAAGGTTACAA
>JALHUM010000239.1 GCA_022865905.1 Anaerolineales bacterium
CCTCAAATTGAGAATGTACAAGAAGTGAGATTATGGACCACATTGATTTTGACGATAACATTACTGAGGAAACGCTTCGATCCAGCAAGGTTGATTCGCAAGCCGTGCAAGATGCGGTTTTACAACTGCTGACTGCTATTGGTGAGAATCCTCAGCGCGCGGGTTTGAAACGAACCCCGCAGCGCGTGGCCCGCATGTACGCCGAGTTGCTGGCTGGCTATGCGGTTGACCCGCTGGCCCTGGTCAACGGCGCCCTCTTCGAGGTCAAGTACGATGAGATGGTCATCGTGCGCGATATCGAGTTCTACAGCATGTGCGAGCACCATTTGCTGCCTTTCATGGGGCGGGTGCATGTGGCCTACATCCCGGATGGGAAAGTGCTCGGCCTTTCCAAGATCCCCCGCATCGTGGACATGTTTGCCCACCGCCTCCAGGTGCAGGAACGCATGACGCGCCAGATCGCGGACATCATCCGTGACTTGCTCAAGCCGCAAGGCGTGGCGGTAGTGGTCGAGGCGCTGCATCTCTGCACGATGATGCGCGGTGTGCAGAAGCATAATGCGCGCATGACCACCTCGGCCATGCACGGCGCCTTCCGTTCGAACTTAGCCACGCGCCAGGAATTCCTGGACAACATCTCGCGCGGTGCATCGCCGTTGCAAATTTGACAATGCTCCCGGAGACTGCCAGTCTCCGGGAGTATTTGCTCATGGACGTTCGATCTCCACCCCGACAGATTCTGCCCCCTCAACCGCTCCCGGCTTCTCTACCCGCACCGTCACTTTCTGGACCCCGGGCTGGCTGAGGCATAGATTGGCAATATCCTCTGCCAGGGCCTCGACCGTGAACCGCTCCGCGCCCCCTGCCCCCGCAGTTTGGGGGGCGACGAGGGCGCGGATTTTTTGCGCCGTCTGGCTGTAATCCACGCAGTCAGCAAGGTCGTCGGTTTCGGCGGCGCGGCGCGTATCGGTGAATAGCGTCACGTTGATCAATATTTCCCGCGGCTGCTGGCGCTCCCAATCGTGAACACCCAGGATGCCGCGCACGCGCAGGTCTCTAATGAAAATACTATCCATATTGCATCTCAAGCCGTTTTGGTCTAAACTTATATCAATAGATTACGAAAACGTAGTAACGACTTCAGTCGTTAGACCAAAAAACAACTAAAGTCGCCACTACGGAGCCTTTTCGTGAAGTACTGAATATCAATGGTAGTTTACCACAGCCACTGCCTCAATGTTCAACTTGTAACCTTCAACCTGTAACCTTCAACCTTCTACCCGCTGCCATGCTCTCCTCCCACACCTCCTTCATCGGCATTGACCCAACTGCCGGGCGCCAGCCCTTCACCTTCGCCGCGCTGGACGCCGAGTGCCGGCTGCTGTCGCTGGAGGGATGCGAGCTGGACGAGGTGCTGGCTTTCGTCGGCGGGCAGGAAGCAGCAACTGTGGCGGTCAACGCACCCTCCGCGCCGAATAGTGGACTGGTGAAAAAGAAGCTGGAGGCGCAAAGCCTGACACCCGGTAATGGTAGCCCAAAATCAGGCTACCATTACCCGCGCAGCGTGGACATGCGCATGGCCGAGTACGAGTTGCGCCAACGCGGCATCGTCCTCTCATCCACGCCGGGGCGCGCCGAATCCTGTCCGGAGTGGATGCAACTAGGCTTCATGCTGTACCGCAAGCTGGCAGGGATGGGGTTCCAGCCATATCCTGCCGAAAACGCCACCCACCAGTGGCTGGAGACCCACCCGCACGCTGCCTTTTGCGCATTGCTTGGCCAGTTACCGCTCTCCAAGCCGACCCTGGAAGGCCGTTTGCAGAGACAGTTAGCCCTTTATGAGCTGGGCGTGGGCATCAAAGACCCGATGTATTTCTTCGAGGAGATCACCCGCCATCGCCTGGTCAAGGGGATTTTACCGCTGGAAGCGATCTACACCCCCGAACAATTGGACGCGCTCGTCGCGGCTTATACGGCTTACGTGGCGGCCAATAAACCTGATGAGATATTGTTTATCGGTGCGAAGGAAGAGGGGAGGATTGCCCTGCCGGTGGGGGAGTTGAAGGAGAGGTATTAGCCAGTAGGCTATCCTTGCTCCTGAACTGCTGTTTCTAATACTTCCGTTACCCAGCGATTCAGACTCTTATCCGCCAATTTCGCCTTTACGTATGCTCTCCGGTGTAGTTCAGTGGGTAATCGAATGACAAACTTCCCTGAAAAAGGCTTTTCAGGGGCTTCCCCACGTTGAGCGCAAAACGCCAAGTAATCTTCGACGGAATCCCGAAATGCTTGTTGTAACTCGTCTACCGTTTGGCCCTCGAAAGTAACTACATCACGGATATTAATCACTTCCCCGTGTAAAATACCCGCTTCTTCGTCAATCTCGACTTTGCCGATATAACCTTTATATTCCATCATGGCTTTTCTCCTGCCGCTTCCAGAAACCTGCGCGCCGATCTGATTGTGGCTTTGTTGGCTTCTTTGCGCGGATGTGGGCGATGAAAGACAGCCCGGACATTTTTCAATGCAACCCGCACTCTTGAGCCGCTACCTTCGGTGACTTCTGCGCCCAAAGCAATAAAGATGGCTTCAATATCTCGCCAGACGATATTGGCGAGCTCTGGCTTCTCGAAGATGGCTTCCAACGTTTTGCGGTGTTTGCTGTCCACGATGAAATAATATCATACTTTGATACTACGGGCAAGGTTCTTGCCGCGTCACCCAACGAGACTGTCGAAAAACATCTTTTTGAACCCTCAAATTATACCTAAACGCAAGATTTCAACGCTCTAATGGGGTATTATCCATTTTGTCATTTTATCCACGGCTTGGTGCACTCGTATCCAATGCCGGGGTTTCAA
>JALHUM010000240.1 GCA_022865905.1 Anaerolineales bacterium
TGATCAATCCTGCACTGACAACTCTTGCAATGATGATATATACTTTTTGGGATTTCGAGCACGCTGCCCGTCAAGAAGAAAAACTGCTCTCTCAGAACCTTCCGAAATACCGTGAATACATGCAGCGGACGCCACGTTTCCTGCCACGTTTGTGGAGGCGGAAATGATCACACAGGATGAATTCCTAGCACTTTCAACCGAAAAGGTGGCAAACTTCGTCCGCGCCGCTGGCCCTCAGGTCTGCGTCTTCCCCATCAATGGGACACGGCGCTGGTTTATGCTGGAATACGGCAACCGGCAGTGGGACGATCCCATCGGCGCCTACATGGACATCGCCGCTGCGAACCACATCTCGCTTTATAAACTAATCTTCGACCACGGCGTGGATACGCTCCTGACCCCCACACTCGGTCCCGATATCCTCATGCGAGGCGAAGAGTACATGGCCCATATCGGCAGCGAGGGGTTGGCGCGGCTGGCGCAGGGTCCGGATTTCCTGAAATTCTACGCTGAGTACGACGTGCGCGTACATTTCTACGGCAACCACCGCAAGGCACTGGCACCCACGCCGTATGCCTACCTGTCCGACCTGTTCGACCAGGCTGCCGAGCGGACAATGAACCACAAGCGATTCCGCCTGTTCTTCGGCATCTTCGGCAACGATGCGGCGGAGGCGGTCGCGGAATTCGCGGTGAAGTATTATCAGCAGCATGGCAAGAGCCCTGACCGGCGCGCTATCGTCGCGATGTATTACGGGGAATACGTGGAACCGGCTACATTCTTCATTGGTTTCGACAAATTCTCTGCATTCGATTACCCCTTGCTAAATCTGGGGGAAGAAGCCCTGTATTTTACGGTCAGCCCCTCGCTCTATTTGTCGCAGCGACAGTTACGCCTCATCCTTTATGATTATCTGTATGCACGCTCGGCACCGGAACCTGATTACGATACTTTATCGCCGCAAGCCAAGACTAGGATGCGGGCCTTTTATCGCGCCAACGAGGAGAATGTATTTGGCTTGGGAGTTCTGTACGATGGTATCTGGTATCCTTGTTTGGCGGCTGAGGATCTGTGTAAGCCACTTCGGATCCGTGCATAGCGATGGATGCTCATTTATACTGGATTTTATGCCGGTAGTAACAAGTTTTGTAGAAGGTAAAATTTCTTCTTTTGGAGAGAGGGTATGCCCATTGAAAAACGATCCTCAGCGTGGACGCTTGATGTCTGGCAATATCATGCTCGTCAATTGCTGACCGAGATTGGAACAGGCCTAATTACTGCATCTGCCTATGATACCGCCTGGGTTGCCCGTCTTATAGAGCAAGACCAGGATCTGGGGGAGGCCGCGTTAGAATGGTTGTATGCCCACCAACTAGCAGATGGGAGCTGGGGTACGGAAGAGCCGATTTGTTACCATGACCGGGTGATATGTACCCTCTCGGCCCTGACAGCCCTGGCGCGTTATGGCCACCGGCCGCACTACCGCAGACTGATCAGCAATGGCCGGACGGCCTTAGAAGATCTCACTCTCGGTCCAACTCGCAGGTTGATGGCCAACCCTGCCGGTGCTACCGTGGGGTTTGAAATGTTGGCCCCTGCTTTGATTGCAGAGGCGAAGGAGTTAGGTATCTTTAGTGATCAGGGAAACCGTATTCTGGGGAGACTAGAGCGGCAGCGCAAACTCAAACTAGCGAAGTTGAAAGGGATGCAGATTGACCGTACGGTCACAGCTGCATTTTCAGTCGAGATGGTAGGAGAGGATTTATCGCGAGTAGATATAGATAATTTGCCCGAAGCCAATGGCTCGATTGCCTATAGCCCGTCAGCAACAGCATTCTATTTGCTAA
>JALHUM010000241.1 GCA_022865905.1 Anaerolineales bacterium
GTGGCATCTTTCCTTGCACCACTGGTGAGCACCTTCCCTTTATGGTTTACTTCGGCTTGGGTGATGATCTCTGTGTGCGCGCTGCTTTCGCTTTTCTCATTCAAGACATGTCAACCGATGACGCGCTCGATTGCGGACGCTATCAGCATCGGGATTGCTTATGGGGCACAATCGCGGCGCTCAATGGCTTGGCTGTGCTACCTGCTGACATGCGATCAGCGCAGTCCAAACGAGTGATGAAGCGCCTGGCTAATGCGTTGCTGGATGCCAAGTATGATTTCGAGGGTGAGCACAAACGCTGGCTTACTTTCGGTGTGCCCCGTGTTTGGGACTTACTCAGTGCGCTAAAGGCGCTCGCCGCTCATGGTTACGCCCGCGACTCGCGGTTTGTGCCTTTGCTCAAACTGATACTAAATCGCCAAGATGATCAGGGGCGATGGTTATGCGGTTCTGTCTCCCGAACCTGGCCCATTGAGAAGCGCAATCGGCCCAGCAAATGGATTACTCTTGATGCATTTCGGGTGCTCAAACGGGCAGGATAGAAATGAAAACAACACGCGGGCTAACCAGCGGTTACAGCCTGCCGTTAGCCGATATCCATAAAATCAAAGCCTGCTTTGCCGGCAGGCTTTCTGATTGGAATAGATAAGGCAGCTACCGACCAAAGAGCAGTAAAATAGGGGCTATGAAAACCGCCTCGCCATTGAGCCTGGAAGAGCTGCTCAAAGAACTGCCCGAAAATTACACCAACGCGGATCGTGACGTTGTCCAGCGCGCTTATCGGGTTGCGGAGCGCGCCCACGCCGGGCAAAAACGCGCCTCTGGCGAGCCGTATATCAACCACTGCCTGGCAGTCGCCGCCACCCTGGCCGACCTGCACATGCCGGCGGAGGTGGTCGCGGCCGGCTTGATGCACGATACCGTCGAAGACACCAAGATAAAGCTGGATGACCTGCGCCGCGACTTCGATGATATCATCGCCAACCTGGTGGACGGCGTGACCAAACTGACGCAATTGCCGCGCGTCTCGCGCGGTGAGCATCAAGAGGAACTCAAAGGCAAGGCGCCTGACCAGGAAATCATCGAACAGGCCGAGGACGCGCAATCCGTCCGCAACCGCAAGCGCGACCTGTCCATCGAAACCCTGCGCAAGACTTTCCTGGCCATGGGCGATGACGTGCGCGTCGTTCTGATCAAGCTGGCCGACCGTCTGCACAACATGCGCACGCTGGGCTTTTTCCCCGAGCCAAAGCGCCACCGCATCGCCCAGGAGACCCTGGATATCTTCGCCCCCCTCGCCAACCGCCTGGGCATCTGGCAGATCAAATGGGAGCTGGAGGATCTGGCTTTCCGCTACGTCAACCCCGAAAAGTACAAAGAGATCGCCGAACAACTGGCCGAGCGGCGCGAGGCGCGTGAACAGCAGATACAGCAAATCGTCGAACAATTCGAACATACCTTATCCGAACACGGCATTCAGGCGGAAATCTATGGACGACCGAAACACATCTATTCGATTTACAAGAAAATGACCGAAAAGGGCAAATCCTTCGAGATGGTGCGCGACGTGCGCGGCGTCCGGCTGCTCGTCCCGGACGTTCCGGCCTGCTACGCCGCCCTGGGCTTGATCCACACCCGCTGGCGGCCCATCCCGAACGAGTTCGACGATTACATCGCTGTCCCCAAGGATAACTTCTACCAATCCCTGCACACGGCTGTCATCTACGAAGACGGCAAGCCGGTGGAGGTGCAGATCCGCACACCGGAGATGGACGAAAGCGCCGAGATCGGCATTGCCTCCCACTGGCGTTACAAAGAGGGCGGGCCACGCGATAAGTACGACGAGCGCATTAACTGGATCCGCAAACTGATGGATTGGAAACAAGATGTAGACGATGCCCAGGAATTCGTGGACGGCATGAAGACCGATGTTTTCAAGGACCGCGTCTACATTTTCACGCCGCGCGGCGACATCATTGACCTGCCGGCCGGTTCCACGCCGATTGACTTCGCCTATCACATCAATACCACCGTCGGCGACCGCTGCCGGGGCGCCAAGATCAACGGGAAACTTGTCCCTCTCGAACACGAATTGCATACCGGCGACCAGGTCGAAATCCTGACCGCTAAACACGGCGGCCCCAGTCGCGACTGGCTGAATCCCAGCCTGGGCCTGGCGCACACCCAGCGCGCCCGTTCCAAGATCCGCGCCTGGTTCAAGAAGCAGGATCGTGAACAGAACCTGGTGCAAGGGAAAGCGCTCCTGGAACACGAACTCCAACGCCTCGGCCTCCTGGAAATTGACGAGAAGGCTATAGAAGAAATAGGCCGCAGCTTCGAATTGCGCTCCCTCGAGGACATCTACGTGGAAATCGGGAGCAGCGACCTTTCGGTCGGGCGCATCGTCAACAAGCTGCTGGAAACCAAAGGGACCGACGATATGCTGGTCATTGTGCCTCCCACCAGCGCACCAGCCTCGCCCGGCTCTGTGACCGTGCTTGGCCTGAAGGACATCTTGACTAATTCCGCCAGGTGCTGCAACCCCACGCCGGGCGACGAGATCGTCGGTTACATCACGCGCGGCCGCGGCGCGACCATCCACCGCCAGGATTGTCCGAACGTGCTGCGCATCCGTGACCGCGAGCGGCTGGTCAAGGTTTCGTGGGGCGAGAACGTGCGCACCTACCCGGTGCCGATCCGCATCTCGGCTTACGACCGGCAGGGGTTGATGGGCGACATCACCAACCTGCTCAACGCCGAGAACGTCAATATCTTGGACGTCAACGTCCGCATCAGCAAGAATCTGGCCGACCTGCGACTGATCATCGAGGTCAAGGATATCGCCCAGTTGAGCCGCATCCTGACGCGCATCGAGAATCTCCCCAACGTGCTGGAGGCCCACCGCGTGCGCGGGGGATAATTCCAAAAGAAGCGAAAAAGGGGTCGGGCAGAAAACTCGTACTTTGAGAAAGCCATAATTCCATACGCCAAATAACTTGCATTCTGGTTACATACTAGGTATAATGTCGCCGCCTCAGCGGGGATGCGCCCCACTCCGGTGGCGAAATGCTTTACTGATTGTGCCCTCTGGGGTAAAATCGCTGCCTGCAAATACAGAATGTGTATCTTCGTGTCCTTCGTGGTAAATCTCTTTTAATTCCGGTTTGTCCGGATTAGGATGCATTATGGACAAAGGTCTCAAGTGGGCTTCGATCGTCACTGCAATCCTCGGCGGGCTGGATGCCGCCTACCTGCTCATTTATAAATTGACCAGCGCCCAGGCCATGTGTCTCGGCTCCGGAGATTGCTCCACAGTCAACTCCAGCCGCTACTCGGAGACCTTCGGCGGCATCCCTGTATCTTTGCTCGGCCTGCTGGCATACCTGACCATCATCGGCATTCATGCCCTAGAAACGCGTAGCCGCTTCCTCAAACAGAACGGCAATTTGCTGGCCTTCGGTCTCAGCCTGCTTGGCGTCCTATTCTCAGCCTATTTAACCTACGTGGAACTGTACGTTATCCACGCCGTATGTCCATTTTGCATGGCTTCGGCCATACTCATCACCATCATTTTCATCCTTGCGATCATCCGCCTGATCCGACAACCATAACATCTCGATAAATTGGGAGGGGGGGTGCCCGGGCGGTCGCGAAGCATACCCGAAGGGTGCGAAACCCCCCGCCCGCCCCCCCATCTTCCCCTGATTATTGAGAGAAGACCACAAACCGACCTTTAGGAGGAATTCCATGCCCCGCATTCGTTGCCACTACGTGGATTGCATCTTTCTTGACGAGGGGTATTGCAGCGCCGCGGCGGTCGAGTTCGACGCCGACACCGGTTGCTCCACATACGCGCCTAACGCAGGGGCGGCCGCCGGTGACGATGATTGGGAAGAAGAAGAGCTGGAGGAATGGGAGGAAGACGAACTCGAGGACGAAGAAGATCTTTGGCTGGACGAAGACGAAGATGAAAAATAAATAACGAACCGATGTTGGGATGGCAGTCCAACTGCCGTCCCAACATTCTCGTTCCTTCCCGGACCCTGAATAGGTCCGCTGTTAAACCCGTTGGGGCGTTTTTGTAAAACGCCCCAATTTTATTTTTCTTCCATCAGCGCGTAAAACAAAATCCCCGCCGCGACAGCCAGGTTCAACGAACTGGCCCGCCCGCGCATCGGCAGGGATACGACCAGCTCGCAGGCTGCAAGCTGCTCCGGAGTCAACCCCTTCTGCTCGCTGCCGAGTAAAAGCACGGTTGGCACGTTGGCAGGTTGCACGTTTCGATAGTCCGTCGAGGCATGGGCTGAAGAGCCAATAATCCGGCAGCCATTGTGATGTGCCCACTGTACGAATTCATCGAACGACGCCCGCACTACTGGTTTCCAGAACAGCGTCCCCATGCTGGCTCGTACCACAGACGGGTGATACAGCTCCACGCCGGAGCCTGCCCCCGTCAGGGGGTCCAGTAGGAACAGCCCGTCTGCGCCGACCGCGTCGAGCGTGCGCAGGATCGTCCCCACGTTTCCAGGATCTTGTGGAGACACAATCGCTGCACCAAAATGAAAGTTCTCCGCTGTGATGTGCTCCAGCGTCAGCTGTCTCTGGCGGACGACGGCCAGGATTCCCTGAGGGTTGTCCTTGTCTGCAAGATCAATGAATAGGTTGGAAGTCAAGGTGGCTACGCGCAATCCATGGCGAGACTGCTCATCCACCAATTGGCGGGCGAAGTCGCTGGTCAGCAATTCTGGGGCATACAGCAGGGTTTCGATCTCCCAGCCGGCCTCCACGGCCTCCCCCACGTGATGAACGCCCTCGACGAGGAACAGTCCCGTTTCCTGGCGCGCCTTGCGTTGGCGCAGTGCGCGCGCCTGCCTGACGAGCGGATTTCTGCGGCTGGAGATAGGCTCAAGCATGGGTTGATTTTACCTGATTGTGAGATTTCGAGTAGAATCTCCACGCTTTTACATTTATCGGTAGGATCGAAATAATGACAACCATTACCGCTAAGAAAATGGATGCCAACCGCTATTACACGTATGCCCTCTGGCTGGCGTTCTTCACCATCTTCTACAATATCGTTGAGGGGCTGGTATCTATCTACTTCGGCGCGCAGGATGAGGCGCTGACCCTCTTTGGCTTCGGCGTGGACAGCTTCATCGAGGTCATGTCAGGAATTGGCATACTGGCGATGGTGCTGCGCATCCGCCAGAATCCGCAGTCGGAGCGCTCCCATTTCGAAAGAACTGCCCTGCGCGTCACCGGCCTCAGTTTTTACCTGTTGACGGCTGGATTGCTGGCAAGCGCTGTTTTCAACATCATCACCAGGCATAAACCGGAAACTACACTGGTCGGGGTGATTATCTCCTCGATTTCCATCGCGTTCATGTGGGCGTTGGTAGCTCTCAAGCGCAAAGTGGGCCGGGCGCTGGATTCTGCTCCCATCCTGGCCGACGCCCAATGCAGTCTGGTTTGCATCTATATGTCGTTTGTTCTGTTGGCAGCCAGCCTGATTTACCAACTGACCGGCATCGGCTTCGTGGACAGCATCGGCGCTTTGGGGTTGACCTTTTTCTCGGTCAAGGAAGGCCGCGAGTCGTTCGAGAAAGCCAGAGGCATGGACTGCGAGTGCGAGGAGGAGAAATGACCACTTTTCAACTCTGGTGGACCGGCGTCACTCGCCCGGCCAAAGCCTTCGAGGAACTCAAATCGAAACCGGTTCCGCTATGGGGATTCTGGGTGGTCCTGGTTCTCAACTTGCTCATTTCCGCCACCACGCTCCTGGGCCATTACCTGCTCCATCAGCGCCCTTTCCTTGAATCCTGGCTGACCTTATGATGCCCTTCATTCTGCTCTCGGACTGGTTGCTAATCGCTCTAAATGCTTACTGGCTGGCAGAATACACCCACCCGCTAGTCGCACTCTGGGGGTTGGTCCTGGCCTTCATTGGGTTGAAGAAATTGCTGGGTACAAAGAAAGGCAGGACTGGCGGTCGTACTGGCAATTGTCAGCACAGCGGTCAGCATTCCGCTGCTGGCAATTTTTGCACGCTAAATCGGGTAGAATTATCCGCATGAAGCCTTTTCGTTGGCTGATTTTAGCCTTCCTGCTCCTCCTCACCTCCTGCCGGACCTCCGCCATCCCGGTCATCATCCTCGCCGACGGGCAGACGTTCACGCTGACCAGCGCGGAACGTGTCCCAGCGGGCCTTCTCGCCGCGGCGGGGCTCGCGCTCGGTCCCGCAGACCGCCTCCTGTATCAAGGCGTAGCCTTCCCGCTCGACCAGCCCTTGCCTGAAGCTCAATCATATACGCTGCAAATCCGCCGCGTTGTGACGCTGACGCTCGCTAAACCCGATGGGCAGCAAACCATCCAAACCTCCGCCTTCACCGTCGGCCAAGCGCTGACGGAGGCAGGCATCCCGCTCTACGTAGCTGATCGGCTTGATCCCCCCGCTGAGGCGCCCATCACTGGGTCGTTAACCGTGAACTACACGCCCTCACGTGAATACACCGTCAGCTTGGACGGGAAATCGGTCGTCATCCGCGCTGCCGCCGCGACGGTCGGGCAGGCGCTGGCCGAGGCCGGCATCCCGCTCCAGGGGTTGGACTACAGCCTCCCGGTCGAGTCCGCTCCGCTCCCTGAAGATAGGCAAATCCGCGTCGTGCGCGTAGTCGAGACCGTTACACTCACGCAAAAATCCATCCCGTTCACAACGCTCTTCGAATACTCTTCTGACCTGGAACTCGACCAGCAAGCTATTACGCGACCTGGCGCACCGGGACTGGCCGTCAGCCGTGTCCGTATTCGCAGCGAGGATGGCGTGGAAGTGAGCCGTCAATCCGAAAGTGAAACCGTCGTCCGCCCACTGCAGGACCGCGTCGTCAGTTACGGCACGCACGTGGTCATGAACACCACCACCGTTGATGGCATCACCATCACCTACTGGCGCGCTCTGCAATTCTGGGCCACTTCGTACCACCCGGCCGAAACGGGCAGCGACATCACCGCCTCCGGTATGCGTCTGCAAAAAGGCGTAGTCGCTATTGATCCAGATTACATTCCCTATGGTACGCAAATGTATATCCCCGGTTACGGATTCGTTGAGGCCGCCGACACAGGGTCTATCATCGGGCGCTGGATCGACTTGGGTTACAGTGATGATGATTATGTGGCCTGGCATCAGTGGGTGACTGTGTACTTCCGTTGGCCTCCCCCAGTAGTAATCCCATACATCATCCCGCCCCCCGCCACTACCGGGGGACTCATCCCACCCCCGCCATGACCATTCGACCTTTAGATGTAACCGCCCTGCTCCGCCAGTACGACCTGCGCCCGAGTAAAAAATTGGGACAGAATTTCTTGCAGGATGAGCAAGCCCTGCAGAAGATCACCGAGATTGCCGATATTCAAGTTCAGGACACAATACTGGAAATAGGCCCCGGCCTGGGCGGGCTAACCCGTCACCTGGCGTTGGCCGCCCGTCAGGTGGTGGCGGTTGAACTGGACGAGAGCCTGTTCCCCGCGCTTCGAACCGTGCTCGCCCCCTACGCCAACGTCCGTTTAATCCACGCCGACATCCTGAAGCTGCGCTCCGCCGACCTGGTCACCGCGCCGAATTACCTGGTGGTCGCCAATATCCCCTATTACATCACCTCGGCCTTGCTCCGTCATTTGCTGGCGCAGTCCCCGCGCCCGCGCCGCCTGGTGCTGACCGTGCAAGAGGAAGTCGCCGAACGCATCTGCGCCGGGTCGGGGAAAATGAGCCTGCTGGCGCTCAGCGTGCAGGTCTATGGTCGTGCCGAGGTCGCGGCGCGCATCCCGGCCGCGGCTTTTTTCCCCACGCCAAGCGTCAACTCAGCTGTGGTTTCGATCAACATTTATCCAGAACCCCTCATCCCCTACCCGCTGCTCGACACCTTTTTCCGGCTGGCCAAGGCCGGCTTCGGCCAGAAGCGCAAGAAAATCCGTAATTCTCTCTCTGCGATCATGCCGCGCGAGAAAGCAGAGCAGATCCTACTGGCAGCCGGGATTGATCCGCAGCGGCGGGCGGAGACGTTGAGTTTGGTCGAATGGGGGAAAATCAGTAATCAGTTATCAGTGACCAGACATCAGTAAGAAAAACTGGTCACTGGTCACTGGTCACTGGTCACTGTCAAGCGCGCCGATTCGCCCTTGTGGCACAAATCGCGATAAGTCCATAGCATGTGCCAGATCCGCAGGGCGGCCTCAGCTTGGATCCTGAAAGACATCTTGGATTTTCCCCAGCGACGGTCGGCAAAATAGATCGGCACTTCACCGATCTTGAATCCCAGGCAGTTAGCCAGATAGGCCATCTCGACGAGGAACACATAGCCGCTGCCACGGATGCGATCCAACGGAATGCCCAGCAACGTTTCGCGCCGCCAGAGACGAAAACCCGTGGTCACATCCCGCAACGGCAAACTGAGGATCGTACGGGCGTAAATATTTCCCCAGGCGGAAAGTCCTTTTCTCCACAGCGGCCAGCACTCGTCAACCCGGCCACCGGGAACGTAACGAGAACCCAGCACCACGTCACAGGTCTCGAGGCGAACCGCCATCTCGACGAGAGAGGCCGGGTCGTGAGAGAAATCCGCGTCCATTTGAGCGATAGCTTGCGTGCCATCCTCCAGGGCAGCCTTGAAGCCAGTCAGGTAAGCAGAACGCAGACCAAGTTTCCCGGAGCGATGGATGACGCTAATCCGCCCGGGGTGTTGCACGGCAAGTTCCTCGGCAAGCCGGCCAGTGCCGTCGGGACTGTGATCGTCCACTACCAGCAAGGCCAAATCCAACGGAAGCGTAAACAAAGCGGAGACTAGCTTCGGCAGGTTCTCCGCTTCGTTAAAGGTTGGGATGATAATTGTAATGCGCAAATAGAGCTCCTAAACCTGGGCTTTACCTCTGCCATACTGCCCTTTCAGGTGATTGGCTCTTATTGGATGATAAATTCACAAACCTCATCTCCTACGGCCATGCACTTTGATTCGTTGACTCGGAATTCCAACCCCCCAGAGATCCACATCAGCATGGCCTGGAGCAGACCGGTCGAAATAAAACAGATCGGCTTATCTGCGTCATGCCGTCCCCAGCATATCGGGCAACGGTGAATCGTCCAAGTGAATTCGTTTTTCGCCTCTTCAACGGTCGTAAGCTGATCGCTGACCTGGGAGAAGATCTTGGCGCTGGCCGGCAGGCCAATGCGCAGTTTCGATTGGAGAGGCAGCACTTGGAAGGCTGGATCGCCAATGCCTGCCAGCGCGCCGAAATTCTTCAAGACATCATTGAACGTAGTGCGACCGGCTCGCAGCGCCATCCCGCGCCCGCCGCGCAGACCGTACGTCTCTTCCAATGCAATATGGATGGACGTGAAGTCGGCAAAATCGAACTCGCGTTCCAGATTGTCTGGTGGATAGTTTTCTATCAACCGGCTCAGGCCAGCCAGATTGAGGATGGCGTTCAGCTCGTTCTTGCCCATTATTTCTTCGTACGCTTTGAGGGCAATCCGTGTGAACTTGTTCGGATAATACCAGCTACTTACCGGGACGTATTCCATAACACTTCTCCAGTCTAGATGAGTTTCACCAGGTCTTCAACCGCCCGGCGCATATCCAGAAAAATTAGGCCGAGCTTGGCCGGTTCCCGCGCCAGCGCGGTAAGCACTGCATCCTGTCCCGCAGACATCAGCACTACATAGCCTTTTTCCCCTTTGATGAAAACCTGCTCCAGCGAGCCGCGGCCCAATTCGGTAGCAATCCGCTCACCTAATGAGAGCATCGCCGCGGACATGGCTGATACCCGATCTTCTTCCACGCCCTGCGGCAAGGCCGAAGCAATGCTGAGACCATCTACACTGACCACCGCCGAAGCCTCGATATCTGGCGATGAGGCTTGAAGCTCGCGCAAGCGATCCACCATAAGTTGGGTACGATTATTGGTCAAGGCCGCCTCCTCATACAACAAAGTTTTTCGTATCGTCTCAATAAACTGGGGAGCGGGGGGTGTGCGGGCGGTCGCGAAGCATA
>JALHUM010000242.1 GCA_022865905.1 Anaerolineales bacterium
AAGAAGGAAATCCGCGAAAAAATCGAGTGGTTCCTCAAATACGCTGACATCAAGACCAAAGCGGACGAGTTTGTCGAATCGGCCACCATGAACCCGTCCTTCGAGGAATCGGCCATGTTCGAGAACATGATTGACCTGATGTTCGACGACGAGTACGAGGTCTATGTCTTCGATACCGCTCCGACCGCCAACGCCCGCCGTTTGTTGGGCATGACCAGCGTGTACTCGATGTGGGTCAACAAAATGGTTCAGAGTCGTGAAGAGGCCAAGAGTCTGAAGGATCTGTTATCTTACAGTAAGAAAAAGCAGGAGAAAGACCCACTAATGGATTACCTGCTCAATTTACGTGAGCGTATGAGCCACGCCAAGACCCTGCTCACCGACGACAGCCTGACCTCGTTCTTCTTCATCACTCTACCTGAGGCGCTGCCCATCGCGGTCATTACCCGCTTCATTGGCTGGTTCAGCGAATTCAACATCCCTGTCGGCGGTGTGATCGTCAACATGCTGATTGACAAGAACAGCGTCAAGAAAGACACACCCGACTTCGTCAAGAACCGCGTCGCCATGCAGGATGAGCACATGGAAACCATCTGGAAGGAATTCGACGGCCAGGTGCGTGCCATCCTGCCGCTCTTCGAGACCGAAGTGCGCGGCGTGGGGATGCTCGAACGCACGGCGCACTTGCTGTTTGCTTGATGGTCAGCCATGAACTGGCGCGAAAAAAGCCCGGCTCCAAAAGGAGTCGGGCTTTTAGTGTACTTGCAAGTGGCTGTCAGCAGTGTAACTGATGACAAATTTTCCGTGTATACAGCTGTTATTATCAACCGCAAAATGTGCTACTCCAACCAGACCCGCAGGGCGGCGAAAAGCGCCCGCGCTTCGCCGGCGCGCAAATCGTCTAAGTTGAGCCGGATGAGCACGTGCGGCGACTTGCGCTGGAGCGAGACCTTCAAGACCGCATTCGGATATTTACCTAGGAATTCCTTCAACCGGCTCAACAGTGCTTCGCTTTTCTTGCCGGAGCGGGTGATGTCAAACCGCTCGCCCGAATTCGTCGGGCGCGGGCGCCGCGCCGCTTCCAGTTCCGCGTCTGGAGCGGAACGCAAATCAGCGCGCACGTACAATTCGTCCCGCCGCCCTAACAAATGACGGAATGCCCACACCGGCAGGTTTTCGCGCGCTTCCAGAGCGAAAAGCACTTCCACCGTGCGGAAAGGCGGACGCGCTTCGCGGATGGCCAGCCTGCCAGCCGAGTGCAGCGCCGTCAGCCAGCCCATGCCGCTCAACCCGCCAAGTTCGTCCAATCCAGCCTTCAGCCACGCCAGCGCGGCTGCGGCGCGCCGGTAGTTGATCAGCGCCCCGGCGATGTACCAAATTAGCAAGAGGACGCACAGGCCAATCACCAGCCATTGCCCCAGATCCATACAAACCTCCCGGTTTCAATTTTACTCAGTTTAGCCCATTTATGGCATAATGTCAATTTACATATGAACGTTGCGACATCTCAACAGCGAATTAAGGAGGCTACAATGGACTTACAACTCAAAGACAAGCGCGCCCTGGTCACCGGCGCCTCGCGCGGATTGGGCTACGCCGTCGCCCTGGGCCTGGCGCGCGAGGGCTGCCACGTGGCAATCAATAGCCGCGACGCAGAGAAGATCTCCAAAGCGGCGAACATCCTGGCTCAGCAAACCGGCGCACAGGTTATCGGCCTGGCTGGTGATGTGGCCGACCCCGACGTGCCCAAGCAACTGATCGGCGATGCTGTCCGCGCCATGGGCGGGCTGGACATTCTCGTTACCAACGCCGGAGGGCCGCCCGCCGGGGCGTTTGAGTCCTTTGATGAAGCGACCTGGCAGAAGGCGATTGACCTGTCGTTCATGAGCCACGTCCGCCTCATCCGCGCTGCGCTGCCGCATCTTAGGCAATCCCAAGCCGCCAGCGTGCTGACCATGACCTCGTACTCGGTCAAGCAGCCGATTCCCAATCTGGTGCTCTCGAACAGCATCCGCGGCGCCACCGTCGGCCTGACCAAGTCCCTGGCGCTGGAGCTGGGCAAGGATGGCATCCGCTTCAACTCCATTTTACCTGGCTGGACAGAGACCGAGCGCGTGGTGGAATTGATGACTTTCCGCGCCAATCAGAACGGAACGACGGTCGAGGAGGAGATTGCCAAACAGTCCAAAGACAGTCCCCTGGGGCGCATGGGCACGCCGGAGGAGTTCGCCAACGCAGCCGTGTTCCTCGTCTCGCCTGCGGCGAGTTACATCACCGGCGTCATGTTGACCGTGGATGGTGGGATGTACAAGGGAACGCTATAATTCACCACAGATGAAAGCAGATACGATTATTAACATATCTGTGTTTATCCCTTTCATCTGTGGTTTCGAAAAAAACACATTTTCCTCAAGGAGTTCTCCATGCCCGACCCTCGTATTACCAAGCTTGCCAAAGTCATGGTGCATTACTCGCTGGCGCTCAAGTCTGGCCAGCAGTGCCAGATCCGCACCCACCCGCTGGCCGAAGAGCTGACCCTGGCCGTCTACGAAGAAGCCATCAAAGCCGGGGCGTTCGTCACCATCCTGAACAGCACCCCTGGCGCGGAAGAGATCTTCTACAAGTACGCCTCGGATGCGCAACTGGATTACGTTTCCCCCATCCGCAAGCTGATCACCGAGACCTTCGACGCCAGCCTGGCCATCTGGTCGGAGCATAACACCCGCTCGCTCTCCGGCATTGACGGGACGCGCATGGCACGCGCCGCCAAGGCCGGCGCGCCCATCAGCAAGATCTTCTTGGAGCGCGCCGCCAGGAACGAGCTGCGTTGGTGCCTAACCGTCTATCCTACCCACGCCATGGCCCAGGAAGCGGATATGAACTTGAACGATTACCGAGAGTTCGTCTACGGCGCGATGATGCTCAACGAAGATGATCCGGTGGCCTATTGGAAGAAGACCGGCCAGGAACAGCAGAAGATGGTGGACTGGCTAAAGGGTCGCGACCAGGTTGTACTGAAAGGCTCCAATGTGGACTTGAGCCTGTCCATCAAAGAACGCGTCTTCATCCCCTGCGACGGGCAGCTCAACTTCCCGGATGGCGAGATCTTCACCGGCCCGGTCGAGGACTCGGTCAATGGCTGGATCCGCTTCAAGTATCCGGCCATCGAGTACGGGCAGGAAGTCACCGATATCCAGTTGTGGTTCGAGAACGGCAAGGTCGTCAAAGAGACCGCCAGCAAGAACCAGGAGCTCCTGACTGCCCAACTCAACGCGGATGCCGGTTCGCGCACCCTGGGCGAATTCGGCATCGGCACCAACTACGGCATCACCCGCTTCACCAAGAACATGCTCTTCGACGAGAAGATGGGCGGCACCATCCACCTGGCCGTCGGCTCCGGCTACCCGGAATCCGGCAGCAAGAACGACTCCGGCATCCATTGGGATATGCTGTGCGATATGAACGACGCCGAGATCACAGTGGACGGCGCCCTTTTCTACAAGAACGGCAAGCCGGTCATCTAGCCATAAAATCTTCGCAGAGTGTTAACCGCGCAATAGAATACCATCCTTTCGAGGACATATTCTCATGATGAGCGAGAAAATTGTTATTCGAGACATGGTCGAAATTGATTGCCCTGTTATTGCCAATGCGTTTGCAGCCCAAGGATGGAATAAGCCGATCAGTCAATATTTCCGTTATTGGCAGGAGCATTTGGTTGAAAAACGCGATATTCTGCTTGCGGAGTATGAGGAACAATCTCTTCGGTTTCCTGACCCTCGGCAAGCTGACCTGTCTCTCGGTCTGGCTGGGCCTGCTGACCATCGTCTTACTGATCTTCGGCTTCATATTGGCGGCTGGCTTCGTGGTCAAGATCGTCGCCAGCGACCTGATTGGCAAACTCATCCTGAACGCCGCCAGGCCGGGACTTGGCGAGCACAAAATCCGGCCTCTGCTGGTTGGCGTGGCGATCATCGCCATCTTGATCAGCCTGCCCTTCGTCGGCTGGCTGTTCAAGGCATTGACGATCTTCTTCGGCCTGGGCGCCGTGTGGCTTCTGGGGCGTGAAGCGCTGGCGAAGAGCCAGTAATCAATTACCAGTAATCAGTAGCACGAGACTTCCGAAGTCCCCAAGACTTCGGAAGTCTGATTTTAGGACAATCCTTATCAGTTATAATTCCCTTATGCTCTCCCCCTCCGAGATCGAAGCCCGCCTCGAACGAATTCTCCTAAAGGTACAAAAGCCCGGCCGCTACGTGGGCGGCGAGTTGAACGCGGTGGTCAAAGACTGGTCGCAGATCGAAACCAAGCTTGCCCTGATTTTCCCAGACATCTACGACATCGGCGTCTCCAATGTTGGGCTGAAGATCCTCTACGATCAGATCAACCAACGCCCGGACTCACTGGCCGAGCGCGCTTACGCTCCCTGGCTTGACATGGAAGAGGCTATGCGGGCGACCGGCATCCCGCTCTACTCGCTCGAAACGTACCACCCGCTGGCTGGGTTCGACATCCTGGGCTTTTCCCTGCCCTACGAGACGCTCTACACCAACGCCCTCAATATCCTCGACCTGGCAGGCATCCCGCTGCGTTCCGCCGAACGCGACGAGAGCCATCCGCTGGTCATCGCGGGTGGGCATGCCTGCTACAACCCGGAACCGATGCACGCCTTCATGGATGCGTTCGTGATCGGGGAAGGGGAGGATGTCATTCATGAAATCATCAACGCGGTGCAAAGAAGTAAAACGCAAAACGTAAAACGTGAAGAAGTACTGCGCGAACTGGCAAGCATTCCCGGCGTCTACGTGCCACGCTTTTATGAAACGCGCTTTTTGGATGATGGGACAGTTTCGTATGTCGAGGTGCTCGCCAAGGGCCTCGCCAATCTGGTCGTCAAGCGCATCGTCGCCAAACTCCCGGCCCCGCCGATCCGATTCATCGTCCCGAACATCGAAATCGTCCACAACCGCGTCTCGGTGGAGATCATGCGCGGCTGCACGCGCGGGTGTCGATTCTGCCAGGCGGGCATGATCACGCGCCCGGTCCGCGAACGATCCGTGCAGGAGGTGGTCGAGGCGGCCGAAGCAGCCATCCAGTCCACCGGCTTCGAGGACTTGGCCCTGCTCAGCCTGTCCTCTTCTGACTATTCGCGCATCATGGAACTGGTCACGGCAATCAAGGAACAGTTCAAAGAACGCAATATGATCGTCTCGCTGCCCTCCCTGCGCATCGAAAGCGTTTCGGTGGCGCTGATGGAGCGATTGAAAGATCGCCGTTCATCCGGCTTCACGCTGGCTCCCGAAGCCGCCACCGAGCGCATGAGGCGCATCATCAACAAGTTCATCCCCGACGGGCAAATCCTGGAGACGGCGCGCGAAATCTACCGGCGCGGTTGGACGACCATCAAGCTGTATTTCATGATCGGCCACCCCTCCGAGACGCTGGACGACGTGAAAGCCATCGCTGACCTGTGCAAGGCCGTGCTGGCCGAGGGGCGCAAGATGGTGGGTGGGCGCGCCAAGGTGCACGCTGGCGTGAGCACCTTCGTCCCCAAACCGCACACGCCCTTCCAGTGGGTCTCTTGCGATACCGTCGAGCAGATCGAAGCCAAGCAAACGCTGCTCAAGCGTGAGTTGCGCGACAAGAACATCAAACTGACCTGGACCGCGCCCGAAGACACCATGCTGGAAGCCTGGCTTTCCCGCGGCGACCGGCGCATCGCGGAGGTGATCCACACCGCCTGGAAGAACGGAGCCAGGTTCGACGCCTGGCAGGATCAGCGCCGCTACCCGGTCTGGCTGGAAGCCTTCGCCGCCAACGATCTCGACCCGGCTTTCTACACCCACCGTCCGCGCCGCGCCGACGAGGTCTTCCCCTGGGATCACATCTCGTCCGGCGTGCGCAAGAAATACCTGTTCGACGACTTCCGCCGCAGCCTGGAGGGCGAAATCCGCATCGACTGCCGCGAGCGTTGCTTCGCGTGTGGTATCCTGCCTCACTTCGCGCAAATGCGCCGTGAGAATCCGGGCGATACCTGGAAATGCCCGGAGGTAAAGTCGCCGGCATCCAATGAAAAGTTTTCAGTTATCTGTGTTCAGTCGTCAGTCTCTGAACACTGATTACTGCCCACTGAATACTATGCGCTTACGCATCACTTTCTCGAAAACCGGCGCCCTGCGCTACACCGGTCACCTCAATTTGCAGAAAATCTGGGAGCAGACGGCCCGCCGCGCCGGGCTGCCGCTGGCCTATAGCCAGGGCTTCCACCCGCTGCCCAAGATACAACTGGCCGCTGCCCTGCCGCTCGGCTTTTCGGGGCGCGCTGAGTTGGGGGATATTTGGATTGACGACACCTTAGGGGCGGGGTTTATCCCCCCCCAGGGCGACAACGAGGGTAACCCCTACAAGGAAATCGCCAAATTATTGCAGGACGCCGCCCCGCCCGGATTGGGCATTATCAAGGTCGAAGAAGTAGACGCACGCGCCCCGGCCCTGCAGACGCAGGTCATCTCAGCGGAGTACGAGGTGACGTTGCTCGAACCAGGTGACGGGTTCGGACTGACCCACCGCCTGTCCGCCGTTATGGAAGCCGAGTCCCTGCCGAGGCAGCGGCGCGGCAAGGCGTACGACTTGAAGCTTTTGATTGAGGAACTTACCCTCAACCCTTGCCCGACTCCCTACGGGAGCCCCACAGGGGTTCTTCGCGAAGCGGATGGGGCGAGGTTATTCATGCGACTGGCCGCCCGCGAGGGCGCGACGGGTCGCCCCGAAGAAGTGTTAGATACATTGGGGATCGCCTTCGAAAATACATGTATCGAACGCGCCCGTCTTATTCTAAAATCCGGGTTAGAAAAGTAACTTCTCAAAAAGTGGGGTATGGGGGTTCACAAGCGGGCTTCGCCCGCTTGCGAACCCCCATCTTTCCCCCAATTATTGAGAAGATACTTAGAAAAGACAAATTGATCGAGGAGGATGACCATGGGAATGTTGGCCTCACTATTCTTTGGCTTTGTCCCGGCGCTGTTCTTCGCCTATATCTTATATTGGTTCGACCGTTACGAGAAGGAGCCGAAAATCCTGCTTGGAGGGGTCTTCCTGTGGGGGGCAGTCGTCGCGGCGGGCAGCGCGTTCATCATCAACACCTTTCTAGACATCGGCGTTTACCTCTTTACCCAATCTGATTGGGTCACGGAGTTGGCCGGCGGCTCGCTCATCGCGCCGTTCGTGGAGGAGAGCCTGAAGGGGTTGGCCGTCTTCATCGTCTTCCTGATCTTTCGCAAGGAATTCGACTCCATCCTGGATGGCATCATTTATGCCGGGGTCGCTGCACTGGGCTTTGCAGCCATTGAAAATACTTATTACATCTACAACTACGGATTCAAAGAGACTGGCTGGCAGGGGTTATGGTTCCTGGTCTTCGTCCGCGTCATCCTGGTCGGCTGGCAGCATCCCTTCTACACCGCCTTTACCGGCATCGGACTCGCCGCCTCGCGCCTGAGCCGAAACCTCTTCGGCAAGCTCATTTTCCCGCTGCTCGGCATAGGCATGGCGATGTTCACCCATGCCTTCCACAATACCATGGCGACTTTCCTGAGTGGACTAGAAGGGTTGGCCATCGGCACATTCGTTGACTGGACCGGCTGGTTCTTCATGTTCCTGTTCATCGTCTGGGCGACCTGGCGTGAACAACTTTATCTCAAGAAGTCCCTCATTGAAGAGGTCAAGTCAGGCGTCATCACGCCTGCCCTTTATCGCACGGCCTCGTCCGCCTGGCTGCAATCCTTCGCCCGCCTGGCGGCCATCTTCACCGGTCGCTTCAGGTACACCGCCCGCTTTTATCAACTATGCGGTGAGCTGGCCCACAAGAAACGGCAATACGTCACCCTGGGTGATGAGGGAGGAAATGCAGCGGCTATCCAGAGTATGCGCGCCGAGTTGGCCCGCCTGGCACCTTACGCGCAGGTGTAATCATCAGCAGACCCTAAAGGTCTCCGACATCGTCCCCGAAGGGGAGACCTTTAGGGTCTGTATTTAATGATAGAATCTCCTCGCCCGCCCCTGTAGCTCAGTGGATAGAGCGTCGGCCTCCGGAGCCGAATGCGGCAGTTCGAATCTGCCCAGGGGTACTTTCAAAGATCCATCCCTCTTCTGTTCCTATCAGTTGAAAGGTGCTGCCGTGGGGCAGGTGTTCAGCTCGCAGACCGTCGAGGTGAGTATTTATATACTCCGTCAGTGTCACCATGCCGGGTTCTTCAGACGTACCGTGATTCACGCGAATGACGGGATGCCCACAATCTTCGGCACGCTGAATTCCCGCCCAGTAGCACGAGCCGTCATCACAGACGATTGAGCAGTCACAATCCATCTGCTGATACGTCGGAATGTCACAACCGCATCCCGTCCCGATGCCGATTCGGGAAACCATTTTGGAAGCGTCACCCGTTACCTGCACCAACGGCTCCCCGACGCCTTCACATCTCGCGGCTACATGGCGGGCGAAGGCTTCCAGAGGCACGGGAGAAATGTCGTATCGGTGCTGGTACCCATTCGCTCCAAGGGTCACTGGCTTGCTCCCCAAACCCAGAAAACTCGCCCAAGCCCACGGAATGCCAACATCAGGCCACCGGTCCCAACAGTCGTGGTTACGAAGAACCACGAGCCTATGCTCTTGAATGAACTTCAGTTTCTCTTGGATCCCGGCATCGTTTGTCGGTCGCTCGTCCCGATGATTCCAAAATGTCGGTTCGTGACAGACCAGCAGACGAACATCTCGTTCGACCATGTGTCGGAGTACCCCGAAAGAGGGCATCCACGAAACCATACAACTCCCGACCTCGGTCTCGGCATCCCCCACAATGACACGGTCTACGGTCGTCTCGCGATTCACCCAATCTGCACGCGACAAGAAATGCTGAAGGATATCTCTGACTTTCATATCAGCCTCAAAGCTCTACAATGCCCAACGGTCGGTATCAGCCGTTTGCGGAGCGCCAGCGGAAAATCAGCTGCATGCCGTTGTTGGGTGCATTTTGATGATTGAAGACTCATGTGCTGCCTACATGACCGGTGCCATTCACGACTGACCGGCCTGACTTTCACTTCTACCCCGAAGCGAAGCGTAGTGGAAACCGTTAGCCTCATGCGTTTCTATTCGGTTATCCGACTTCTATCCATGTGACGCCCGCCGTTGAATCGCCACGTGAGCTTTATGGAATGGTCGCTCAAGATAGGCTAAGTGATCGTCCTGGCCGTGGTGATGGGTGACAGCGCCCAGTGGGTGGTCTGGCGCTGCTTGCTGGATGTAAGCCAGCCCTTCGATCATGGATGACCCCTGTACGGTGACGAGACTGGGCATCACCTCGATCACTTTGCCGGTAAAGACTTGATCCGGCAGGGCATCGAAGGTGACTTCTACATCATAGCCAACCTTGATGTTGC
>JALHUM010000032.1 GCA_022865905.1 Anaerolineales bacterium
GGGCTGAGGCGCGGACTGAGCCTGTGCCTCCCATAGCGCGAGCCGACGAAATAGGCAGCCGAATCGGCGATCCAGACCGAACCTAAGGAAAGCAACAGCCACCATAGACCGCCATCCAGGCTGCGCAGGTCGAGCAGGTAGGCGCCGATCCAGCCCAGGTAGACGATTCCGCCCAGTGTGACGGCGAAATCTGTGGCAGCCTGGTCGCGCCCGCGCTCGTAGGCGACCAGGTGAAGGGTCATTGCCAGCAAGACAAGCAGGGACAGGGCAGCAGGCGCCAGGTCAGGGAAGAACGTCCGCGTCGCCAGGAGAAACAAAACGCCGCCCACGGTCAGCAGCATGGACGGCGATAGGTTCACCGCTCGGAAGATTCTTACATATTCCCAGGCAGCCATGCCCAGAAAGACTACGATCACAACAAAATAGGGGATATGCCCATAGATAATCGCCGGGATCCCAACCGCCGCCAGGACGATAGCGGTGAGGATGCGTTTAAGCATGAGAGGGATTGTCCTCGACAGAGGAAGTAAGCCCACCAAAGCGGCGGTCGCGCTGGGCATAGGCATCCAGCACCTTGCGGAATTCCTCTTTGTTAAAATCAGGCCAATACGTAGGAGTAACGTACCATTCGGAGTAAGCCGCTTGCCAGATGAGGAAGTTCGAGATGCGCAGTTCGCCCGAGGTGCGGATGATCAGGTCCGGGTCCGGGGTGCCTGCGGTAAAAAGATAGCTGTTGACCAGTGGCTCGTCCACTGCTTCCGGCTTGATCCCATCCTTGATCATTTTACGGATGGCGCAAATGATCTCATCCCGCCCGCCGTAGTTGAAGGCCACGTTCAGGATCAGCCGCTGGTTGTTCTTGGTCAATTCGATGGCGTCCAGGACCTTTTCCTGGATTTTCGGATCCAGGCGTTCCAGCCGCCCGATGTGACGCAACTGGACACCCTCTTGGTGCAATTCGGCCAGTTCCTTGTCAATCACATCCTCCAGGATGTGCATCAAGCCGTCTATTTCCTCCCTCGGGCGACCCCAGTTTTCGGTCGAGAAGGCGTAGATGGTCAGGTATTTGACGCCAAATTCCACGCATGCCCGGATGATGCGGCGCAAGTTTTCAGTGCCGGCGCGGTGACCAACCAGGCGCGGCAGACCGCGTGAGAGCGCCCAGCGCCCATTGCCGTCCATGATGATGGCGATATGTGTGGGGATTTTAGAGCCGGAGGGCGTATCAGTGTCTCCCATAGTTTGGCCTAGACTTCCATGATCTCCTGTTCTTTGCGCTGGCCGATCTTGCCAATATCTTCGATATAACGGTCGGTCACCTTTTGCAGCTCTTCTTCACCCCGCTTCAAGTCATCTTCGGAGATGAGCTTCTCGCGCTCGAACTCGCGCATATCATTATGTAGATCACGGCGAATGTTGCGGACGGCAACGCGCCCCTCCTCGAGCCGGTTATGGACAACCTTGACAAGCTCGCGGCGGCGTTCCTCGGTCAACGGAGGTAGGTTCAGACGGATCTGCTTGCCGTCGTTGATGGGCGTCAGGCCCAGGTCGGAGGCGAGGATCGCCCGTTCGACAGCCTTGACGCTGGACGGGTCGAAGGGGCGGATAAGCAGGCTGCGCGGCTCCGGCACGCTGATGGCAGCCAGTTGGATCAGGGGGGTCGGCGTGCCGAAGTAATCTACGGCCAGTTTTTCCACCAATGCCGGGCTGGCGCGGCCGGTGCGGATGCCTGCCAGGTCTTCTTCCAGTTTCTGGGCCGCGGCACGCATACGGGTCTCGGCTTCTTTGAGGATGTCCTTAATCACGGTGACCTCCTGGTTGATTGGGGCAGTAGATCCATGCCCTAAGGATACCCTAAATTGCTGAAATACGCCACATACCGAGCAGGGTTCACCAGCCGCAATTGGGGTAGCCCGCAGGCTACCATTGTGGCCGGCAAACCCTCTCAGAAGGTATCAAGGAGGCATCAAGGAGGTATCACGCCCCCACCCTCACCCCTAACCCCTCTCCTGAAGGGAGAGGGGAATAGTATTATGAGGTTACCAACGTGCCGACCTGCTCGCCACGCAAGGCGCGCTCCAGCGCTTGCGGATCCCAGAGATTGAGAACCAGGATAGGCAGGTTGTTCTCCATGCACAGGGAAATGGCCGTGCTGTCCATCACCTCCAGGCGGCGGTTAAGCACCTCTATGTAAGTCAGTTGATCAAACTTTTTGGCCTTGGCGTTCTTCTTGGGATCGGAATCGTACACGCCGTCCACCTTGGTGGCTTTGATCAGAACGTCGGCGTCAATCTCCATGGCGCGCAGGGCGGCCGCTGTGTCGGTCGAGAAATAAGGATTGCCCGTGCCGGCGCTAAGGATGACCACACGCTGTTTCTCCAGGTGGCGGATGGCGCGCCGCCGGATGTACGGCTCGGCCACGGAGCGCATCTCGATGGCAGACTGGACACGCGTGTAAACGTTCCTCCGTTCGAGCGCATCCATCAACGCCAGGGCATTCATAACGGTGGCTAACATGCCCATGTAATCGGCAGTGGCGCGGTCCATGCCTCGATCCAGTCCCTGCTTGCCACGCCAAAGGTTGCCAGCCCCGATCACGATCGCCACCTCGACCCCCATCTGGTGTACCTCCTGGACGCGGCCGGCGATGGCCTCGGCCTGCAGCGGGTCAATGCCGAAACCGTCCGATCCGGCCAACGCCTCGCCGCTAAGTTTAAGCAGAATACGATGATATTTCAGATTCATCATTTGCACTCCTTGCCCCCCTTTCATCCCCCCATTTCCGCACTACGAAATGGAGAAATGAAAGGGGGGCGAAAAAGGCCAACCCAATGGTTGGCCTTTCGATCACTCAGCAGCAGTGCTTTCGCCCAATTCCCAGCGCTGAAAGCGCCGGATGACCACGTTCTCACCGATGGCAGCGACGTTCTGGAGCAAAAGCTTCTCGACCGTGATTTGCTCGTCACGGATGTACACCTGCCGCAGCAGAACGACCTCGTCTTTGAATTTTTCCAGCCGGCCCTCGACAATGCGGTCGAGGATGTTTTCAGGCTTGCCTTCGTCGCGGGCGCGCGCCTTGGCGATCTCCGCCTCATGTTCCAACACGTCAGCGGGGATGTCTGTTTCCTTGATGTACTGCGGGGACGCAGCCGCAATTTGCAAGGCGATCTCGTGGGCGAAGGTGCGGAACTGCGCCGAGCGGGCGACGAAGTCCGTCTCGCAGTTGACTTCGACCATCACGCCCACGCGCCCGTTGCCGTGCGAGTACAGTTCCACCATGCCCTGCGAAGCCGTACGGTCGGCGCGCTTGGCTGCGGTGGCCAATCCCTTTTCGCGCAAGAAATCCAGGGCCTTCTTTTGATCGCCGCCTGCTCCTACCAGCGCCTTGCGGCATTCCAATACGCCTGCACCGGTGGTGGCGCGCAACTCTTTAATCATGTCAGTCGTGATTTCCATAACAGTCACTCATTCCCCTTCTTTGGCTTCGGCTACTTCTTTGTTGACGATCTCTTCTTCAACAACGACCGCTTCCTTGGCCTTGGCTCTAGGTTTCTTTTTGACTTTCTCTTTCTCCTTGGTTTCAGTCTCTACTTTCACTTCCACTTCTTCTACAACTTCAGGAATCTCGCGTGGGGTCAACTTAGCCAACGTAGCTTCACCGAGTAATGCCTCGTCTCCGAGTTCTTCCTCAGCCTCGACGACAGCAACTTCCTTGACCGGCGCGGCCCCGGCTTCAACGGCCCGGGCAGCCTCAGCCTCGGCCTCCAGTTCTTCGTCCTTGCGCATGGCCTTGCCTTCCTCCACCGCATCGGCGATCTTGCCGACCAGCAGTTTGATGGCGCGGATGGCATCGTCGTTAGAAGGGATGACGTAATCTATGTTGGAGGGATTGCAGTTGGTATCCACCAGGGCGAGGATAGGAATGCCGAGCAAGTTGGCCTCGTGGACAGCGGCGTCCTCACGGCTGACATCCACCACGAAGATCAAATCGGGCAGGCGGCCCATCGTGCGCACACCGGCCAGACGGATTTCCAGGCGGGCGATCTCGCGCCGGATGAGCAGGCCTTCTTTCTTGGTCAGGCGCTCGATATCGCCGGTCTCGATCATCTTCTCCAGGCGATCCAGCTCCATGATGCGTTTGTGCATGGTGGTCCAGTTGGTCAACATGCCCCCCAGCCAGCGCTCGGTGACGTAGGGCATTCCGCAGCGTATGGCCTCTTCGCGGACGGTCTCTTGCGCCTGGCGCTTGGTGCCCACGAAGAGAATTATGCCGCGGTTTGCAACAGAATCGCGGATGACCGCGTAAACGGTATTTAGCGCCTTGACCGTTTGCTGCAAGTCAATGATGTGGATGCCGTTGCGCTCGGTGAAGATGTACGGCTTCATCGCCGGATGCCACTTGTTGGTGCGGTGACCGAAATGCACGCCGCTCTCCAGCAGCGCTTTCATTGAAACTACTGCCATCTTTTCTCCTTAGTTAATGTTCCATTGCACCAGCAGAGCCAGGCACGGAACTTGTAGGTTTAGCGGGGATGATACCCTAGGAGGGTTATGACCCGCTCAGGGACGCTTGATGCCTGTCCCAGGCAAGATAAGTTCCCCGAAGGGAAACGGCCCGCCCCTTGAGCCTAGTCGAAGGGCGAGAGCGGCGCAGAGTATACCACAAATTTCTACAACGAAGCCGGTCTCAGGTTGCATCCGATGCACGCAAAGGTTGTCAGTTGTCACCTGGCAACGGTACCGACGGTTTCGTAATCCTGCGGCGAGTCCAACAGGCATCACTTGCGTGCCGTATACTGTATACTAGCTTTTATTGGACATATGACAAAGTCGTGAATGATCGGCGGGAGAGACACAACGTGGATATAATCTTCTTGCTCAGAGGATTCATCATCGGTCTGTCCATTGCCGCGCCAGTCGGGCCGATTGGCGTATTGTGCATCCGACGAACGCTAAACAATGGGCGCGCGGCCGGACTCGTCTCCGGGCTGGGAGCAGCCAGCGCGGACGCGATCTACGGCTGCATCGCAGGCTTTGGCCTGACTTTTGTATCCAACTTCCTGGTCGGACAACAATTCTGGCTGCACCTGATAGGAGGTATGTTTCTCTGCTACTTGGGGGTAAAGACGTTTCTATCGAAGCCAACAGTTCGGGCCGCCGCCGCGAAAGGGAAAGGCCTGGCCGGGATGTATGCTTCGACTTTCTTCCTAACCCTCACCAACCCAATGACGATCATTTCCTTTGCAGCGGTTTTCGCCGGTTTGGGCCTGACAAGTTCAAATGGGAACTACGCTACCGCAGCCTTGCTCGTCTCAGGCGTCTTTCTAGGGTCAGCTTCCTGGTGGCTGATCTTGAGCGGCCTGGTCGACATCTTCCGCACCAGATTCCAGGCACGGGGTCTGCAGTGGGTCAACCGTATCTCAGGCCTCATCATTGCCGGCTTTGGCCTGATCGCGCTCCTGAGCTTTAGATGAGAAGTAAAAAAAGCCTCGACCCAATACCGGTCGAGGCGCTGTTTTCTGACAAGCGTATTTCAAACTGGCGCGGCCTGCCCGTACAACTTATTGCGGATCTGCACCACCTGCCGCCGCAACTGGTCATCGCGCTCGAGCATGTCGGCCACTTTGTCGCAGGCGTACATGACGGTGGTGTGGTCGCGCCCGCCCAGGGCCTGTCCAATCTGAGGCAGGGAGATGTTCGTTTCCCGCATCAGGTACATGGCGATCTGGCGCGGCAGGGAAACAGTTCGTGAACGGTCGGGGCTGAGCAGTCGCTCGACTGTCAGGTTGAAGGTGCGGGCGACAACATCTACCACGGCATCCGGCTTGACGCCGCCGCGTTGAGGCAGCAGGTCGGCCAGCGCCACTTCTGCTAGTTTCGGGGTCATCGCCATGCCGCTCAATTCGGAAAAGGCGACGACGCGGTTGAGCGCGCCTTCCAATTCCCGGATGTTGGATTGCACGCGGCGGGCGATCAGCTCCATGATCTCGGCCGGCACCCGATGGCCGGCGCGTTCGGCCTTGGCGCGCAGGATCGCCAGGCGGGTTTCCAGGTCAGGCGGCTGGACATCCGCAGCCAAGCCCCACTCGAAGCGCGAGCGTAGACGTTCCTCCAGCGTGACCATCGCTTTCGGCGGCCGGTCGGAGGAGATGATGAGCTGCTTATTCTGTCCGTGCAGGCAATTGAAGGTGTGGAAAAATTCCTCCTGCGTGGATTCCTTGCCAGCGATGAACTGAATGTCATCAATCAGCAGCACGTCAATCAAGCGATACTTGTCGCGAAAGGCTTGCGTGGTGTGATTGCGAATCGAATTGATCAGATCGTTGGTAAACTCTTCACTGGAAACGTAAAGAACGTTAAGTCCAACCTCCTGGCAATAATCTCCAATGGCGAGCAGTAGATGGGTTTTTCCCAAGCCCACCCCCCCGTACAGGAAGAGCGGATTATAAGCGCTGGCGGGATTTTCAGCCACAGCCTGGGCTGCGGCGTGCGCCAGGCGGTTGTTTGGGCCGACGACGAAATTATCGAAGGTGTAGCGCGGATTCAAGGTCGCGTTGCGTGGACGGTGGGCCGCCTCGACCGCCTCAGCTGTCGGCATAGCCTGATCCGCGGAAACAGCCAAAGGGTCCGCAAACGTCTCGACCCCGCCCTGTGAGACGACAAATTGAACGTCAATATCCCGGTTCATGATCCCCATCAGCAAACGGGTCACCGTGCTGGAGAGACGGCTTTCCAACCAGTCGCGTGCGTAGGCATTGCGCA
>JALHUM010000243.1 GCA_022865905.1 Anaerolineales bacterium
GCGCGGCAGGGGGGATCGGTCGCGCCACAGTGTGGGTGTTTTCTGGTCATGGCTGGCGGGTCATTGGTGTGGATCGCAAGCCCTTTGGCGAAGCCTTCCCCACCGATGGTTTGTTCATCCAGTCGGATATCGCCGACCCCGAAGCGTTGGAGGCCATTTTTCGTCAGGCGCGGGGCTACACCGAACAGTTGAACGCGCTGGTCAATAACGCCGCATTGCAGATCGCTAAACCCTTGCTGGATACCAGTGTGGAAGAATGGGATGCAGTTATGGCCTCCAATCTGCGCTCGGTTTTTCTGAGCACCAAGCTGGCCTATCCATTACTAAAGGCTGCCGGAGAAAGTGCCATTGTCAATGTCTCCTCCGTCCATGCTGTGCAGACCTCAGCCAACATTGCGGCTTACGCAGCCAGCAAGGGCGGGCTGCTGGCCCTGTCGCGCGCCCTGGCAATCGAGTTTGCCCAGGATAACATCCGCGTCAACGCCATCCTGCCGGGTGCAGTTGATACCGCGATGCTTCGTGCTGGCTTGGATCGCGGCCATGTGGAAGGCGGCGATATACACGCACGGCTGGATAACCTGGCACGTAAGACCGTCAACGGGCGCGTCGGCCGTCCTGAGGAGATCGCCCACGCCATTTACTTCCTGGCCGACGAATCCCAATCATCCTTCATGACCGGCCAGGCGATGATCGTGGATGGCGGGGCGACGGCGCGGTTGAGTACAGAATGAAACAGACCCTTAAACGCCTTACTCCTGCTCCCCTCTGGAACGCGGCCCGCGCCACTTACGACGCCCTCGCCCGCTTACCGGACCTCGGACCTGCGTACTTGCATCCCTGGCGGCGGGTAAGTATGCGCTGCCTGGCCGCCTTGAAAGATATCCATCGCGGCGAACGCTGCTTCATAATCGGCAACGGCCCCAGCCTGCGCCATACTGACCTGACCAAACTGCGCGTCGAAACCACCTTCGGGATGAACCGCATTTATATCCTCTTCCCCGAGCTGGGATTTACCACCACCTATTTCCTCTCCATCAACGACTTGGTCATCGAGCAAAGCGCCAGTGAGATCCTGGCGCTGCCCATGCCAAAATTCCTCACCTGGCGCTCCCGCCGTTTTTTCCCTTCCAACCTTCAACCTTCAACACTGAACTTTCTTTATACCACCTACACCGGCCCCAACTTCGCCCGCAATGCTGCCGGGCGGTTGTGGGAGGGAGCGACAGTCACTTATGTCGCCCTCCAGTTGGCCTTTCACATGGGCTTCTCCCAGGTTGTCCTCATTGGCGTGGATCACAGTTTCGTCAGCAAAGGCGAGGCCAACAAGACCATCACTTCGCAGGGAGATGACCCCAACCACTTCGCCCCTAATTACTTCGGCAAAGGCTTCCGCTGGCAACTCCCAGACCTGGACACCTCCGAGCACGCCTATCGCATGGCAAAGGCTGCCTATGAGGCAGACGGGCGTCAGGTCCTGGACGCCACCGTCGGCGGCAGGCTGACCGTTTTCCCTAAAGTGGATTACATCTCGCTTTTTTAGCCCTCAACTTGAACCTTCAACCTACAACTTGAACCTTCAACCTTCAACCTTCAACCTTCAACCTTTAGTATCCATCGTCACCCCCTCCTACAACCAGGCGCAATACCTGGAGCAGACAATCCAATCGGTGCTCCAGCAAGATTACCCGCTCCTGGAATATATCGTCGTGGATGGGGCCTCGACCGACGGCAGTGTTGAGATCATCAAAAAGTATGCTGATCGTCTGACCTGGTGGGTTTCGGAGCCGGATAAAGGACAGGCTGAGGCCATTAACAAAGGTTTTCGCCGGGCGCGTGGCGAGATCGTCGCCTGGCTGAACTCGGATGACCTGTACCTGCCCGGGGCGATTGCCCGGGCCGTAACAGCGTTCTCCACCCATCCTGAAGCAGGGCTGGTCTATGGGGATGCCCTGTCCATTGACGAAACCGGCCGTCCATTCAACTTAATGAAACAGGGCAACTGGGGATTGGAGGATTTGCTGGCTTTCCGCATTCTCACTCAGCCGGCTGTTTTCATGCGCCGTTCTGTGCTGGAACAAGCCGGCTATCTGGATTGGTCCTACCACATGTTGCTCGATCACCAGCTTTGGATACGCATGGCGCGCCTTGCGAAGATGATTTACGTGCCGCAGCTTTGGGCCGCGGCGCGCTTTCACAAGGGGGCGAAGAACCTGGCCCAGGCCGCCCGCTTCGGCGAGGAAGCCTACCTTGTCCTTGATTGGGCGCAGACCCAACCCGATCTGGCGGAATTGATAACGCGCCAGGCGCGGCGGATTTGGGCCAGCGCGCATCGCTTCAATGCCCGTTACTTGCTCGATGGTGGCCAGCCCTGGGCCGCGCTGAAATCCTACTGGCGCAGCGCCTCTCTAAGTCCGTCCATCGCTCTGGTAGAATGGCACCGCATCCTGTTCGCTTTTCTGAGTCTGCTGGGGCTGGGGCGGCTCAAGAACCTCTATATGCGGTTGGTCATCCGCAGATTCCGAAAGTCACAGGAGCTTCAGCAAGAATGACTATCGCCAAAATTGTTGATGGGGACAAATGCTCTCGCCTCGAGATGGCAGCATACTCAAGACGAACGCACTGTCCGTTCGCTCGACCGGCGGCCAGAAATAGGCTAAGCGAAGAATGGAACTCTATGAATACGCTTCACGGTAAATGAGGAGCTTTATCTTGTTCTTCCGCAAATTGATCAATCGTCAACTTCAACGCTTCTGGTTGAACTTGATCGTTGCCATCCTCATTCTCATTGGTCTGGCTATCCGGCTGTACGGCTTGACTGATCCGCCTTTGGACTATCATCCTACCCGTCAGCTCATGAACGCTATCGTGGCGCGCGGCATGTACTACCAGATGCTGCCCTCTGCCGACCCTCAGGTGCGCGAGGCGGCAATTCACCTGATGAACGCCGTCGAGCAAGATGAGCCGCGTTTCCAAAATTTCATCGTCGCTATTACCTATCTCGTGATCGGCGGCGAATACGTTTGGGTGGCTCGTATCTACTCTGTCCTCTTCTGGATCGCAGGCGGGATCGTGCTTTTCTTGCTAGCCAGGCGGATGGTCTCGACGCGGGCGGCGGCGGTCTCATTGGGATATTTCCTCCTCCTGCCCTTCGCTACCCTGGCAAGCCGTTCTTTCCAGGTTGACCCGCTGATGGTCATGTTCATCATCTTCACGGCTTACGCCTTCTATCGTTGGGGCGAAGAGCAGACCTGGAAACGGGCACTTCTCGCCGGATTACTGGCCGGGCTGACCATTCTGGTCAAGGTCACGGCGGCGTTCCCGCTGATCGGGATGGCCGTGACCGTCGTTCTGAGTCAGGTCGGCTTCCGCAAGGCGCTCAAATCGCTGAAAATCTGGGCCATGGTCTTGCTCGCCGCGTTGCCGGGCATCATCTACTACTTTATTGGAATTTCAGGACGCTCCTCGACTTACTTTTCCTTCTGGACGATCTCGCTTTCCAGCAAGCTGCTCGACCCGTCATACTACGTTCGTTGGTTGTCGTTCCTTCACGGTATCGTGGACCTGACTATCTTCTTCCTCGCACTGGGGGGAATGCTGATCGCGCCGCCAAAAGCCCGGGCGCTTCTGTTTGGGATGTGGGCAGGTTATTTCGTCTACGGACTGTTCTTCCCTTTCCAGATCCCCACGCATGATTACTATCACCTGATGCTAATGCCGATCATTTCCATGTCCCTCGCCCCGCTTGCGGAATTGATCCTTGACCGGTTGGGCAAACAAGGATTCTTTTGGAGGGGCATTACCGCGGCCGCGTTATTGTTCTGTGTGATTTACCCGGCCTGGGTCGGGCGTTCAGTCATATTCGTCTCTGGTAATAATTATCGCCACGAGCCGCCCATCTGGGCAGAGATCGGCCAGGTCCTGCCGCGAGATGGTGACGTGATTGCCCTGACGCACGATTACGGCTATCGCCTGGCGTACTACGGTTGGTGGATGCCAAACGCGCTCTGGCCCACAAGCGCGGATTTCGACTTATCGGCGGCGCGCGGCCTCTCCCAGGAGGACTTTCAGACTATGTTCGAGGATCGCACGGCTGGAAAACGCTATTTCCTTGTAACGCTTGGCGGCGAGCTGGAAAAACAAACTTCCCTGAAGGATATGCTGTACAGCAATTACACCATCTTCGCTGAAGGGGATGGTTACGTTATCTTCGATTTGATGACGCCGCTGAATCCGGAGACTGCACCTTGATTAATGCCCTGCCTGCCAAGGAAACGAAACCGCCCGCAGACAAATTCTGGATCTCCCCACGCTGGTTGTATTCTGCCGAAAAGACAGCTAGCAAGGGTATTTTACTCGTTCCTTCCATGTCCGAATGGGAGAGTCAAACGAATTTGCAGCCTTATGTCACTGCCCACTACCCGCTTATAGACCAGGGTGACGGTTACTTGATCTTCGATCTTCGCCATCCTATCCCCGCCTCTTGAACAAGATGCTCGTCTCGATTGTCACGCCTTCCTTCAACCAGGCTCCTTACCTGGAAGCCACCATCCGCTCGGTGTTGGAGCAGAATTATCCCGACCTCGAGTACATTGTCGTGGATGGCGGGTCCAGTGACGGCAGCGTTGACATCCTCCGCCGCTACGCGGAGCGTCTGGCCTGGTGGGTCTCGGAACCGGACAAGGGTCAGACTGACGCGCTCAACAAGGGCTTTGCCCACGCGCGTGGCGAGATCCTGGCCTGGCTGAACTCAGACGATACGTATCAGCCTGGTGCGGTGGCCGAGGCGGTGGCGTTTTTACGCAGCCGGCCCGAGCTCGGGTTGGTGTACGGTGACGCCAATTTCATTGACGAGAATGGGCGCCTCATCGGTCGTTTCTCCGCCGCGCAGACCGATTATCGTCGCCTGCGGCGCGGTTATGTCCACATTCCCCAGCAGGCCGCCTTCTTCCGCGCCGACCTGTGGTGCAAGGTCGGGCCGCTCGACCCGTCATTTTATTTTGCCATGGATTACGACCTGTGGGTGCGCATCGCCGCGCTGGCCCCCATTCGATACACCCCGCGCACCTGGGCCAATTTCCGCCTGCACACGCAGGGCAAAACCATTGCCGCCGCCGACCGTTGCTGGCCGGAGATGCTGCGCGTCCATTTTAGGGATGGTGGCTCGTGGGCGGGCATTTTGCCGGCTAAATACTTGATCCGAAAAGCAGTCTCTCCGCTCTGGCGCTTTCGACTGCGTCTGAAAATGCGCTTCGGGAGAAAGGGAGAGTGATGATTATAGATGTGGGACGCGCAAAATTCGTCAGATACCAGTGAGCAACCATAACATTATCGGAGGATGATGTTTCGCGGTCGTAGAAGGCTCTCATTTCGTTGTTGGTTGGTTCTTCTGCTTTTAAGTGCGGGGGCCTTCTTCGGTGCGTCTATTGCCCATTTTTTTCTCTTGCCGCAGGGGGGCGTGCGCGCGGCCTCTCTCCTGCAAAGCCAGACCGATACGCCCTCACCCACTGCGACGCCGATATTGCCGTCTCATGTCGTTATTAGCGAATTCCGCACGCGTGGGCCGAATGGCCCGTCTGATGAGTTTATCGAGATTTTCAATCCGACCGGAGAAACGGTTGACATCAGCGGATGGAAGATCGAGAGATCGAGCAGTTGCGGACCAATAACTCCTATACTCGTGACGATCAACGCAGGAACAGCATTATTGCCCGGCCAACACTTTCTAGCTGCGCCTGCAGGAGCCAGTGTGATCCGTTCAGATCAAAATTTCTTAGCCGGCATAGCCGACGATGGGGGTATTGCGCTCATAACAGTGAACGATACACTTGCGGATCGGGTTGGCATGTGTGAGGGGACAACTTACCTTGAAGGAACCCATCTTACTCCATTGACCAGTAATTCGAACCAGAGTTACGAGCGCAAGCCCGGCGGCTTATCGGGCAGTTGTTACGACACCAACGACAATTCAACCGATTTCTCCCTCATCTCTCCCAGCGATCCGCAGAACTTGTCCAGCCCGTTAACGGTCTGCGCCGTTTCAGCGACAGCCACACCTTTGCCCTTGGAAACTGCTACCCCTACCGAAACCCTCACCGAGACGCCGACCCAGACACTCACGCCAACGCCCACCGCTACATTCACACCAATCTTGACGCCAACCAGCACTTTCACACAGACACCGATATTCACCCCCACCTCGACCGCCGCGCTGACACCCACCCTTGTCCTTCCCTTGGCGGTACTGATCAACGAGGTGGCCTGGGCGGGCACGAACGCTTCTGCCAATGACGAGTGGATCGAACTGTACAACCCTGGCTGGCAAGCCATCAATCTATCTGGCTGGCGGCTGGCAGCCGCCGATGGCAACCCGGATATCGCCTTGAGTGGACAAATCGCGGCAGGCGGCTATTATCTGCTTGAGCGCACGGACGACACCACGATATCAGACATCCCAGCCGATTTGATCTATAGCGGGTCTTTGATAAATAATGGTGAAATTCTGCGCCTGTATGCCTCGGATGGGGAAGTAGTGGATACGGCAAACCAGGACGGTGGGGCCTGGCCGGCGGGCAGCGGTTCGCCACAATATGGCAGCATGGAGCGGCGCGGCGTGGTTGCCGACAGCTCGACAGCCTGGATCACCAACACTGGTGAAGTCGCCAACGGGCATGATGCGGCTGGCGATCTCATTAGGGGTACGCCGCGCCAACCTAACTGGGCCTACATCGCCACGCCTACTCCGACCTTCACGCTGACGCCCATATTCACCCCCACCTCGACTGCAACGCCTACGCCGACGTTCATTCCCACCTCGAACATGACACCCACCCTTGTCCTTCCCTTGGCGGTGCTGATCAACGAGGTGGCTTGGGCGGGCACGAACGCTTCTGCCAATGACGAGTGGATCGAACTGTACAACCCTGGCTGGCAAGCCATCAATCTATCTGGCTGGCGGCTGGCAGCCGCCGATGGCAACCCGGATATCGCCTTGAGTGGA
>JALHUM010000244.1 GCA_022865905.1 Anaerolineales bacterium
AGCGTTATAATAACAAAAAGTAAACTCCTTGTCAAGGGGCAATTTCCCTTGCTTATTAAAATAGTTCGTGTCCTTGCTAAAAAGCGGATAGATCGTTAAGCGGCCCAACACCGGCTCCCCCTATAGAACCGGGGCAGGCAGCGGACCCCGCAAACCCCCCTCGGGGGACAGGCGTGCGCCCTGACAAAAACCGTCAGGAGAGGCGGGACACCCGGAAGAACTGGGTGCAGGCAGGCAGCCAGCTCCGCCGCTCGCGCGCAGGCGCGATTTGCCAGAAATGCGCGATAATTGAGAAAGAGTCTTCGGCGACTCTTGTCGCCGAAACAGCCGATGGCGGCTTGTGGCCGCCTCGGCTAGTCGCCAGTCCCACCGCTGCCGCAGCCCCCTCCGGGGGTGCTTCGCGAAGCCAATCCGTTGGGCGGCTTCGCCAGAGTACAACTTGTAATTGCATTCATTTTTCTGTACAATGACTTTGCGAGATTAGTCACAAGTGTTATCTGTCGTTTGACGGAATAATTACAGCGAACATCGGTCAAATCCATCCCTTTTACAAATGAGAATGACCATGAAAAAACCTGTCTATCTAATGCTCATTGTGCTGTTTGTTTTTATCTTGGGCGCATGCGCAACGGCAACGCCGCAACCTGTCGAGACACCATCGCAACGTATCGAGGGGATGATTAATCCAGGGGATAAAATCGGCGATATTCTCATCACCACAGGGGATGGCGAAGATGTTATCTTCGTAACGAAACTCCATTGCCCATTTGATAGCAGCACGGAGACAGAGTCTTGTGAACAACCTGTGGGCACAAAGGTTAATGTCTCTCAAGGTATCTTTGTTGACCCTTCCATCGGGAAAACTTTAGATGAGTTGTGGTCAGAGCAGACACATGAGATGTTTATTGAAGGTCGCCCCGTCAACCTCCAAGCCTTTGGGACAGTTGAATTTAATAATCCTATGGTTGGCACAGTACGTGTTTGGAATGTGGTTATTGTTACCGACAAGTCAGGTAAGATAACAGCCCACTCAACAGGAGTAGTGGGAGGCGATAAATGGAACTACACTGCAATACTTACGTTCACCATACCGTGATTAAATCAGTTTTACTCGACAAGTGCTAACATTATCAAATAAGCCGCCGCCCAACAAAGCGTGCAGTGGACGTGTGCCACGTGCGCGGCGCAACAAGGCTTTTTGATAATCAATCTAGTAGGCGGTCAGGCACACGCCGCTTACGCAAACCGTTAGCCGCCTCTTTCAGGAAAGGAGTTGCCCAAAAATAATACCTGCTTCAGTTGTCCCATTCGCTTCCAATTCATTTTATAAGTAATAAGGAGAAAACCAATGGACATACAGCAACCTGTTCCCAAGATTTCGCTCGATGAACTGCGGCAAGAAATCAAAAAAGAATACACCAATGTTGCCCTTGACCCCAATAAGGGATACCATTTCCACACTGGGCGTCGCCTTGCGAACTTGCTCGGATATGAGGAAGCCTTGTACGCTGACCTCCCCGAAAGTAACATCGCATCCTTCGCTGGAACTGGAAACCCGTTTTCTGTAGGGTCAATTAACCCTGGTGAAACAGTTGTAGATATTGGCTCAGGTGCAGGATTCGATTCTCTTATCGCATCCCGTCTAGCTGGCTCATCTGGTCGGGTGATAGGGTTCGACATGACCGCAGAGATGTTGAAAAAAGCACAGGCGGGAGCGGTGGCGATGGGCGCATCCAATGTCGAATTCCGTGAAGGGCTTGCAGAATCTCTGCCCCTATCTGATAATTTTGCAGATGTGGTGATTAGCAATGGCGTTCTCAATCTTACACTTGATAAACCCGAGACGCTTCGCGAATGGTTCCGCATTCTAAAGCCAGGCGGACGATTACAAGTGGGCGATATTCTAGTTGAGCGCGAGTTACCCTCCGACGCACTAGATGACATTTCCCTGTGGACTGGCTGAATTGCTGGTGCTCTGCTGGACGCAGAGTTACTCCGCGCCGTGCGCGCGGCTGGTTTTGAAAATGCGGAAATTGTCCACAAGTACAACAACTATGAAGGTGTACCCGAACCGTCTGACGCACTGGACTTTGGAACGCAAGGTATCAGTTTCCGCGCTCAAAAGCCTTTGTAAGGTAAAAGGCTTCTAAAAATCAAAGGCGGCGGCTAACAAAGCGTGCAGTGGACGTGTGGGATTCTGCGCGGTTTACAAGCATTTTTCTGGCTTCGAGTTTTTTCTGCTCCCAAGCAGAATCCACGCCCGCCCACACGCCACTAACTCAAACCGTTAGGCTACTCAGAACCGGGGTCGTAACAACTCAAATATGGATAAAGCTGCTTAAAAATCGCCATGGTAAAGGTTTAGAAATCGAAATAAAAAGTATCCTTCTCCCTTCAGAGGTAACTATGCCTGATGTTGTGTGTATGGGCGAGTTGTTGGCTGAATTCGTGTCCACGCAAGCGAACGTCTCGCTGGTGGATTCGCCGGGATTTATCAAAGCGCCTGGCGGCGCGCCGGCCAATGTGGCAGTCGCCTTGCAGCGCCTGGGCCTCTCTGCCGGATTTGCCGGGAAGATTGGCGATGACCCCTTTGGGGTCTTTCTCCGGCAGAGCCTGGAGGCCGATGGTGTGGATACGCGCTTCCTGCTGGTTGACCCACAGGCGCGTACCACGATGGTCTTTGTGGCTGTGTGGGAGGATGGCCGCAAAGACCTGTGCTTTTACCGCAACCCGGGGGCAGATATGCTCCTTTCGCCCATAGAGATCAGCCCTGAACTGCTGGAAGGAGTACGCTGTTTTCACTACGGCTCAATCTCGTTCATCGATGAACCCGCAGCCTCGGCCCAGCGCAAAGCCCTGGACATGGCGCGCGCCGGCGGACTGATGATCAGCTATGACCCGAATTACCGCCCTATGCTGTGGCCTTCCATTGAGCAAGCCCAGACCGTCATTCGGGACGGCTTCCGCTTCTGTCATCTTGCCAAGATCAGCCAGGAAGAATGGCAGGTCGCCACCGGCCAAACCGATTTGCATCTCGGCGCGCAGGCTGTGCTGGCGCAGGGCGTGGAGCTGCTGGTGATCAGCCGGGGTGAGCAGGGGGCGGTTGCCACTAACGGCGATTACTGGATCGAACTACCCGCCTGCCCGGTACAGGTGGTCGAAACCACCGGCGCGGGCGACGGCTTTATGGCTGCCATGATCGCGCGCCTGCTGCCCGAACGGGAGCGCGCCGGCTCGCTGGCAAAGGTCAGCCCAAACGTGGTGCGCCCGGCCCTGCGCTATGCCACAGCGGTTGGCGCACTCACCTGCACTCGCAAAGGGGCCATCCCCGCACTGCCCACCGAATGTGAAGTATTAGAGTTTTTATCCCATCAAGAGTGAACCCATGATTACGAAAACCCTGACCCCCCAGACCCTGGCCGGAATGATTGACCATACCTTTCTAAAGCCGTTTGGTGCCCCGCAAGACATTGAAAAGCTGTGTGATGAAGCCCGCCGCTACAGCTTTGCGATGGTGGCGGTCAACCCAGCAGAAGTGACAACCTGCGTGCGGCTCCTGGCAGGCAGCCCGGTGCGAGTGGGCGCGGCGATAGGCTTTCCCCTTGGTCAAAATACGAGCGCAGTGAAGGCTTTTGAAACGCGCGATGCCATCCAGAACGGAGCCGGTGAGATCGACATGGTCATCAATCTGCGTGCCCTGCAAGCCGGAGATACCACCCTCCTGCGCAAGGAAATCGTCGACATGGTGCAAGCCTGCCGGCCAGCCAGGGTGATCTGTAAGGTAATTTTGGAGACGTGCTACCTCACGGATCCCCAGAAGCGGCTGGTCTGCCAGATGGCAGTTGAAACAGGAGCTGATTTTGTCAAAACCTCCACCGGGTTTGGCCCTGCGGGGGCGACGGTGGAGGATGTGCGCCTGATGCGCACCGTAGTTGGCCCGCAGATGGGCGTCAAAGCCGCCGGAGGGGTGCGCAACTTATCCATTGCCCTGGAAATGATCGAAGCTGGAGCCACGCGCATCGGCACCTCGGCGAGCGTGTCCATTGTGGAGAAGTTGAGGGCAAGGAGGGGCATGACAGTCGTGCGCGTCTCTAGATCAGCGCAGCCGTAGCCTTTGGAGAACAGCCCTTCATCATTTTTGACAGCCGCAAAGACCGCGCCAGGAACATGCTGGGGTGCGACATTTTCATCGCTGGCTACCAGCAGCATGGCAGTAGTCACCATTACCGAGGTAAGGAATCATATTTCTCTCTCCTTCACCTGGAGCGCCACGATCATGATGAGCGGCCCAACCTCCCGCATCAGCCGCCCGGAGAGGCGTCTCGCTGGCCCTGGGCACCCGTCCGCGAGGGAGCGAAGCGCGTTTCCAGAAGTGGAGCGATAATCGAGAAGGAGTTGTCTTCGGCGCTCTTCAGTGGCTTATGCCACTGAAACGGCTGATGGTAGCCTGAAAACGGCTACCACTTTGGCGGCTTGTCCCGCGGGGATGCTTCGCGAAGGCCGCCTCAGCCAGTCATGTCGCCGAAACAGCCGATGGTTGCCAACCTTCGGCGCAACCACTTTGGTAGCCTGAAAACGGCTACCACTTTGGCGGCTTGTGCCGCGGGGATGCTACGCGAAAGCCGCCTCGGCTAGTCGCCAGTCCCGCCGCTGCCGCAGCCCCCTTCACCCTTCGGGTACTTCGCGGGGGTGCTTCGCGAAGCCAATCCGTTAGGCAGCTTTATTTCCACGCAGGATTCTATAAGAGAACTTGAAATGATCATCATCGTCAATGGTTCCCTGGGAGTCGGTAAATCCAGCGTGGCCGATGACTTGCACTGTAAGTTCGACAAATCGGTTCATCTCGACGGTGATACCATCGGAGACGTTCATCCATTTGATATTTACGATGATGCACGCATTGACCACCTTTACCGAACTCTGGAACTCCTTGTCAGTTTCCATCAAAAGAATGGCTATCACAATTTTGTTATCAACTATGTATTCGAGTCAGCCGGTTCGTTACAAGGTTTGCTCGATCTTTTGCGCCCGCTCGATTCGTCCATTCACACTTATTGGTTGACTTGCGACGAGAAAGAACAAGCAAAACGCATCCAGGGCAGACAGCGCGACGATCTTGAATGGGAATTGAGTCGATTTGTCGAACTCCAGAGAATCCAAGCAAAGGCGGCACGACAAGGGTTTATCGGGAAAGAAGTGGATACTACCAGTTTGACATCGGCAGAGGTGGTTGAAGAAATCTGGAAAGATATCTTTGGATGAGGAATGCCTGCCCGTGCAGATAACAATCAAAACGCGCTAGAGATCACCAGGAATTGGTTGCCTCCTAATAGGAGAATCAGATAGGATATTGGGGTAGCTGCCTTCTTGCAATGGACAGTCAACTTAAACAGCGATTCATAATCTCTCTTCAATACCTCGAAGATACACCTGACTTGCTGGAGCGGGAAACCGCTGCCGTGGTCGATAAATTGCGCGCAGCAGCCGACCGCCTCCCAATCAGCCACCTATTGATCGGTTGGCACCTGCCTGCCCGGTTGCTTGACGCTTGCCGTATGGAGGCTGAGCACTTGGGGATGCGCTTCCTGCGTTGGCATCCTCTACTGACAGGGGATGATATCTTCCAACCGAGATTGTCATATCAGGTAATTGGGGCAAGTGGTCACAAGGTACCGGGATATTGCGGTAAGTCAGAGTTCACTTTTGTTTGCCCGAACCATCCTGAGGTACGGGAAGCCGTCTCACGGCGTCTTGAGAACTTGCTGCAGCAAGGCTTGTATCATGGCTTCTTCCTGGATCGTGTGCGCTTCCCTTCCCCTGCCATTAATCCATTGGACGATTTGGGATGTTTTTGCGAGCATTGCCGTCTCCGGTCGGCTGCCATCGGACTAGACCTTGAACAGGTGCGGAAGACGATCGTGGGCTTGGATCAGACTGCCCAGGGACGGCTTTCCCTCATGCAGATCCTATTGGGTGGCGTAGCGCCAGCCCTATCCAAGGAAACAACCGGATTACTATTGGCCTTCCTGAAATTCCGGACTCAGAGTGTTAATGATATTGTTATCATGCTATCCAAGTCCTTGAAGCATGCGGGTGTAGAAATTGGGTTGGATTGTTTTTCACCTAGTTTGGCTGGCATGGTCGGGCAGGATTTAGGCGCTCTTAGCGCCTGTGTTGACTGGATTAAAGTGATGAGCTACGCCCATACACGAGGGCCAGCTGGAATTCCATTTGAACTCTTAGGTTTTTTTGATTATCTCTCCACAATAAACGACCTGGATCCATCTCGCATCCTGGGTTGGATTGGCGACGCTATCGCCATTCCACTGCCAGCCACACGACAAGCACTTGAACAAAAGGGCATATCCTCCATCTCCCTGGAAGAGGAATTGCGACGCAGTGTACAAACCAGCTTGGCTCCGGTCCTGGCTGGTTTTGAACTGGTGCAGATAGAAGGTGTCACAGAGCTGAACGATACACAAATTCTCGCTGACTTGGATGCCGTGCGGCGCGCCGGTGTAGCTGGCCTTTCCATTTCATGGGATCTCTGGGATATTCCCTTGGAACGTTTTGACCTGATTTTCCGCATATTTCCTTCGATTTCTACAACGCCTGGACGACCTTAAGCAGCAATAAATTGCATCGGCAATATGAATCGCTAAAGTTTTTAGTTTGAACAAACTAGTAATACCGGCAGGGCAGCACACTCTCCCACCAACTTTCTATTGGTAGAGATCAAAAATCCATGCCCGTGTAGTTAATCTTCATGGCGAACTGGAAATAACAAAAAAGTGGTACCAGTATCTTTAATTAAATACAATTCAAGAATTGTACTTCCAGCGTTTAATAAAATACGGCTGAGTTATTCGCTTATAGTTGTTGCCTCTTTCCCCACCCGATGCTATACTTTAGCAGAGTTCCATAAGCGGTTGCGCCACCTACCGGTGGCTGCCTTCTGTTTGTACATGAAGGAGAATAATGAGTCGTATTCTTTCAAACCCTTTCCCCTTCTTTTTTATCGGTATGGTGTCCATTCCCTTAGTTCTTTGGGGAATCATCGCATTGACAATCCGGATAAGTTTCCGACTGCGTAAGGTGGAATCTCCTAAATTGAAGTTTATTTTTGCCATCGCGTTTCTGCAAACTTTTCTGGGAATATTAACATTATATGTTGTTGAGACGATCAAGTACGAACCTTTCTTAATCATTGGAACCGGCTTGGGGATAACAATCCTGTCTGGTCTGCTCTTCATAAAAATGTTTCTCAAGAACGACTGGAAGCAATCGCTGCGCATATGGGCTATTGCAGCCGTCATGCAAATGGTGTTCGTGCCGGTTTGTTCGGGGGTCATGCTGTTAGGCTGGTTTGTGTTTTATTTTATGAATCACCCTCCCCAACCCTAACTCTGTCCAACTTGTGCACAGGCGAAAAACGGCATGGAAAACAACGAACAGTCAAAAATCCCCCTGGTGCCTTCTATGGCAGCTTCCCTGGCGCCTGTGGTGACCTTCGCGCTGGCGAATGCCTTGTTCCTGCCCCTTACCGTGGGCATGATGGATTTCGGCGACAGCTTCTTGGTAGAACTGATCCCCACAAACATCCCGGGAGGGGGCTACCTCATGGCTGCTTTGCTTGTGCTCTTATTTTCCATAGCGGGAGTGGCTGTGTTGGTTGGCCCCGCGCTGACCAGTTTTATTGTGAACCTGATAACCCCGATTTTGACAAACAGGCGGACGGCGATCTGGAGCGGTATCGTATTCCTTATCTTCCATACAATATTCCAGGTGGTTCTTCTCGTTTTTCGCTTTTTCGACCTGAACCGCTCTTTCAAAGACCCGGGAACAATCTTATGGGTAATTTTTGACCCGCTGGCATATCTCTTACTCCTGGCTGGACTCGTGTTGGCGTGTAGTGTTGCCATCTTTGGATGGCTCGGTGCATGGATGAGAAGAAAGAAGACGTGAAATACAGGCGAACTGCATAAGTATGAATTGCTTTAGGTTTCAAAGAAATGGAGAGCGTCAGTCTGGCAAAAGAACCTCATTGCTGTGCTGCTTTGCGCACGTGCCACAACCTACTGGCTTATAAAGTGCCTTCTCATAAACCTAAAGCCTCCCAACAATGCCTCCGGTGGACCCCGTAAGAACAACGGGGCAGGCAGGGCAAGCTTTGGTAGAAATAGCACGTCAATAGAGAAGGAGTTGTATTCGGCGATCTTCGGTGGCTTATGCCAGTGAAACGGCTGATGGTAGCCTGAAAACGGCTACCACTTTGGCGGCTTGCCCCACCCTCATAAAACGGGGGCAGGCAGGGGTGCTACGCGAAAGCCGCCTCAGCTAGTCGCCGGCCCCATCGCCGCTACCATAAAGGGTGCTGCTCCCTACGTACCCTCCGGGTTTGCTGCGCGAGGAGTGCTGTACCCTCTTGCAATAGCATGAGTATCGTGCTATTATTTGAGTGTGATACAATCCTTTCGAGACGCAGGCTCGGAAGATGTCTTCAATGGGGAAAGCACTAAAGCAGCTAGACAATCTTGCCCTGTTTCTCTCTGGAATGTTGCATCCAGAAAGCTGGATTTGCTCGACTCGGTAGTATCCTTGAATGACTTGCGAGTACCCCCCGGAAACCGGTTGGAAGCATTATCAAAAGGCCGAGAAGGCCAACACAGTATCCGCATCAATAACCAGTATCGTATTTGCTTCATCTGGACTGAACAAGGCCCTGCTGAAGTCGAAATCGTAGATTATCACAGGTAGGTAAAGGTATTTACTATGGTTCGCATTCCTACAAATCGTGCTCCTACCCATCCTGGCGAAATGCTTCTGGAAGAATTTCTGGTTCCTGCGGGATTGACACAGCGCGAACTAGCAGACTCTATTCATGTGCCTTATCAGCGGATCAATGATATTGTCAATGGGCGTCGCGGTATCACGCCAAGTACTGCTCTGCGTCTATCAAAGTTTTTTGGAAATTCGGCTGACTTTTGGATGAATTTGCAGTTGCGCTGGGAATTGTATCATGTACAGGATGAGGAATTGAACATTCTGACCACAATCAAGCCTTACCAATCAGTGGCGGTGTAACGCGGGCGCTGCCCAACACCGGCTCCCCCTATAAAACCGGGGCAGGCAGCGGACCCCAAAAGAACTGGGGCAGGCAGCCGGCTGCCCCCTACGCTGCGCTCCGCCCCCTCCGGGGATGCTACGCGAGGGATGCTTCGCGACGCCGCTCGAAAACGGGCGCGATTTGCCAGAAATGGCGCGATAATTGAGAAGGGGTTATCTTCGGCGCTCTTCAGTGGCTTATGCCACTGAAACGGCTGATGGTAGCCTGAAAACGGCTACCACTTTGGCGGCTTGAAGCCGCCTCAGCCAGTCATGTCGCCGAAGCCGCCTCGGCTAGTCGCCAGTCCCGCCGCTGGCGCTGAAGTCAAGCTAGATCTTATTGGTTATCTCACGGCAAAGCAACCTTTCAACTCTCCAAGGCAGCAAGTTTCGGTCATTACCTAGGGACTCGGAGGAGGACTTTCCTCGCTTTTCCTCGTGTTTTCTGCACTTTTATGGTGTTCTCCAACTTGGAAATTCTTCTGTCTTGACCGTAACAGCGATCACTTAGCCGTCCATAAATTTATCCATCCTACGTACCTGGCATAAGGGGATATCGGTGATCCCCTGCACATTCACCCCCACGCATACGGGGAATATTCTCCAACTTGGAGAGATGATCCATTTGAAGATATAAAAGGATCCTTGCAGTTTGTATACGGGGGTATCATCCCTTGCTACACTCCCCGACATTATAATTCGATGAATTCGGCTTTCTTGCCACGGTTAGGGCTTAGAGGGACATGGACCGGGATCACCATAGACCCGGACGCGAGTCAATGGTTTGGGATGCGGCATCCACGCAGCGCTAAAAATGGATCAGGTTGTTGTCGGCTTTGTCAGATGGGAATTGCATACCAGAAGAAACAATAAACCCTGTGACTTTATCACCAGGTTATCTGTTCCTGTGCCCCCAGAGGGGTATCATATATACGGATAATACTAAAGAAGAAAGGGTATAGGCTTATACTAATTTTATCAGATCGCGTTGTTTTACCTCTCAAACAGTCAGAACTTTCACAGTGACGGGGACATAGATAGCAGTTATTCGCCCAGATAGTCGTGCAGATTGAGGCGGATGGACGGGTGACGCAGGCGGCTCAAGGCTTGGGCTTCGATCTGGCGGACGCGCTCACGCGTCACGCCCATCTTGCGCCCAATTTGTTCCAGCGTGTAAGCCTGCCCATCGAACAATCCGTAGCGAAGTTGCAGGATGCGCACTTCGCGAAGTGGCAATCCGTTCAAGACTTCGCGCAAATTCTCGCGCAGCAGATTATATGTCGCGGTTTCATCGGGCGGGGCGACTTCGTCATCTTCGATAAAGTCGCCAAGCACCGAGTCTTCTTCATCATTGGTTGGCGTTTCCAACGAGAGCGGCCGGCGCGCAACCTGGATTATGTTCTCGACTTTTTGGGGTGACACTTCCAGCGCTTCGGCCATCTCCTCGACGGTTGGTTCGCGGCCCAGGCGCTGAGTCAACTGGTACTGGACGCGAAAGAGCTTGTTGATCTGGTCGCCCATGTGAACCGGGACACGGATGGTACGTCCCTGGTCAGCATTGGCACGTGTCACGGCCTGGCGGATCCACCACGTGGCATAGGTGCCGAATTTGAAGCCGCGGTGGTAGTCGAACTTCTTGGTGGCACGCATGAGGCCGATATTGCCTTCCTGGATCAAGTCAAGGAAAGGTACGCCGCGCCCCATATATTTTTTAGCGACACTGATCACCAGGCGAGAGTTGGCTGTAATAAGGTGCTCGCGGGCAGACCAACCGTCTTCGATTAATCTACACAATTCGATCCGCCGGTGGGGGCTGACTTTGCTGCGCGCCAGTTCTTCACGAGCAGTCCGTCCGTACTCGATACGCTGGGCGAGTTCGACTTCTTCTGTCGCTGTCAGCAACGGGACTTGGCTGACTTCTTTGAGATATAGCCCGACGGTGTCGAAGGTATCAATGTTGGCGAGATAATTGTCCAACGAAAGTTCTGGTTCAGGCCCGGCCTCGGTTTCTTCCACAGCAACAAATTCATTCTCTGGAGATTCACTGGCAGGGGTGTCTTCAACGAAAGCAACTCCCGCGCTCAAGAGCGCCGAAAAAGCCTCCTCCAATTGCTCGATATCCTTTTCGGTTTCAGGGAAGAAGTGCAGGATATCGTCAATGGTGACGTATTTCTTCTGCCGCCCCAACTCGATCAGCCGGGCGATAGGGGAATATTCTTCTTCCACCTCAAGCAATAAACGGTTCTCCATTTTATTTCCTGACCACATTGTTTTTCATAATTTCATAGAGATTTCCAAAGAACACCCTTGACGGACAGCAATCTTATCATTATTTTGGCGACCAGGACAATTGACTTGGGATAATTGCAGAAAAGAAAGGTGATGCCATTCCATTTCTCGCCTTCTCATTACTAATGTTCCTTCCGACCCTTGAGGATGCATTGGGTTGAAGTATCGGGAAAGCTGATTGGAACAGCTTTGACCCACTTTTCTCTGAATTTCACACTACCCGCAGGCAGATCAGGTGATATTTCACTCGTGGACTTATCCAGGTAATGATTACTGGTCAGATCGCCCATTTTTCCAAACATTCCCGGAAATGGCCCCCGGTAACGATATTATATTTTACCTTTAGGAAAAAGCATAACTTGCATCCATCCCTGAGAAACGTGAGATCTGATGGACTGAATTATATATGGTCATTGATCATTCCTTTGCCCTATCAACTGCCTTGCTTGAACCTCATACCAACTGTCTATATTCATCCGGTGCTTATCAGGCGTGTTTATTCTTATAGCAAATATTTACTCTTTCCACTCCCCGCAAAACACCGGCAAGTGACCTGCCCCCTGATTTTGTACCAGTACTTATGATAGTCCAACTTGCCGAAATTGGGAATATTGGATAACGATCGCCGCTGGTAAGGGTGATCGATATCCCAGAGATTTGTGTGGCCTGATGGTATTGTACTCCTTGCACTAGCGATAGTAGGTTTACTCACTAACCTCGAGGGCTCGACAGCCTTGCTTGATCGTCTGCCCCTGACTAAACTGCACCTCCGCTTCGCGCAGCTTTATGATGATCTGTTCCGCTGAATAACCTTTTCGTTTTGCCATGGTTTCTGCCTTCTGATCGATCCAATACTAACACTAATTCTGGACCGGTTTTCGGGAGCAGGTCACTACAAGATACTTTAAATAATATCCGAAGGATTTGGGGGAGGTGCCCCACTGGGGGCGGAGGGGATGTTGCCCCTTTCCCCACAAAATGTTATACTTTTTTCTGTTAGCCGACATGTAAATCCGCCCCTAGGCTGTTGGGCGGCAAAAGACAACATTGGCGCGAACGCCGCTGGATCGCATTCGTGCCACTATTAAACACACCATGCTCGTAGAATCACAAGTTGGGCGGCAAGAACAAGAGAGAGAGTAAGAAGGAGCTCAAACTACAATGGCAAGACTGAGAATTGGTTTACTGAACAAGAAAAGGGGAAACTTTTCAATTCAAGACAAGTTCATTGGCGCTGATAATGTCGTTGACGAGACGGACGCCGAGGTAGAACATCACGAACGAGCGCTAACCGAAGCTGGTTATAGCATCCGCCAGATTCGCTGGAGCCCTAATTTCATCAACGATCTACAGGCTTCCCAAGTTGATCTTGTCTTCAACGTTTCCAGCCTGGTAGAAGCCGCGATCCTTGAAGAATTGGAGATACCCTATGTGGGATCCGATACGTTCACAATAGCCATCGCCACAGATAAATCGCTAGCGAAAAGGCTTTGGCAGCAGGCGGGCCTGCCGACATCGCCTTTCTGTGTTGCCCGGTCAGAGAAGGACTGTGAGGTGTTTCGGGACGTTCCGCCATTCGAATATCCGCTTTTCATCAAGCCGGTAGCCGGCCGAGGCAGCGCAGGGATCAACGACACATCCATCGTTCACTGCTACGACCAACTGGTCAGCGGAGTTGTGGAAAGGCTTGAGACTATCGGTCAACCAGTCCTCATAGAGAAGTTCCTGCGAGGGAGAGAAATCACTATGGGTGTCCTGGGAAATGAGGATGCAAGAGCCCTTCCTCCATTAGAGATTGTGTATTATGAAGGGGATAACACACTAACTTTCGAGAAAAAGGAGTTAGATAACGATACCTTCCTTTGTCCTGCTCCGCTGACTGCTGAAGAGACCTACATGATGCAGCAATTGGCGATCCGGGCCTACCACGTGTTGGGTTTTAAGGACTTTGGCCGAATTGACACGATATTGACCGAGGAAGGGCCGTTCTTGTTGGAAGGGAACACTTTCGCGGGGTTGATGTGCACACCCAAGGAGAAACCTCATAGCTATATTGGCTTCATGGCTCGCGCGGAGGGAAAGGACAGCAAAGCTCTGCTGGATGAGATCATTCAGATCGCTATCAGAAGACTCAGCTTGAAAGCCTGTGATTGAGATGTCAGTACCTCGGATAGAGATAGACCTCGACAAACTGATCCATAACGCCCGCAAGCTGACAGCGCTATACGGTTCCAAGGGAATCCAAGTCACTGCTGTCACGAAGGGGGTCTGTGGATCTCTCAGGGTTGCGAATGCTCTACTCAATAGCGGAATCCGCTCCTTCGGCGACTCGCGCATCGCCAACATACAAAAGATGCGAGAGGGTGGGATAGATGCGCAATTCATCCTCAT
>JALHUM010000245.1 GCA_022865905.1 Anaerolineales bacterium
GATTGGTTTTTGCGCGCAGCAGGCCCAAGTCATAGTACAGCGCCGTACTATTGTAGCCGGCTTCGAGTGCTCGCTCCAACTCTTCGGCGGCCTGCGCATCCTGGTTGTTGCTCTGGGCGTCAATGGCTTGCCCCAGGTGTAGCAATACCTTGGCGCATTCGGTTTTCTTCAACGACAGCGGATCGGTGCCGTGCACAAAGGCTTGCATGCTGCGCTGGGGAGAAGGTGTAAAACCGCTCTCGCTGTATAGCTCGAACAGCGCCTCTGCCATCCGATTCAGCGCCTTTCCGCGCGCTTCCGCAATCGGATCCAGTCCCTCTTCGGCCGGCTTGGGCGCTTCGAGTTGCTGCACCTGGGCCATGCGCAACGGGCCTGTGCCACCCTTGCGGCGCACCGGTTTGGGCAGCACTTGTCCATCTTTCAGCAAGGTTTTGGCTTGCGTGGCTTCAGGACTATTCGGCATTAGGTGCAAGGCGCGTCCGACCATCTCGGCTGTCTTGTCGGCGTTACCGGCTTGCTGGTAAAGACTGGCAACGACCAGGTATTCGCTGACCGCCTGCTGGGTGCGACTGAGACGCTCGTGCACCAACGCCAGGCGCGAGTGGGCGGTGAAATTCTCGGGCTCCAATTGGGTGACGCGCAACCAGTTCTCGAGAGCCTTGTCCACTTCTTTGGATTTGATGTACAGTTCGGCCGACTGTAAGGCCGCCTGGACAGCCTGTTTCAAATGCCCCAGGCGCTCGGAAAGCTGGGCAATTTTTTCCAGCGGAAGCGGATCATCAGGCGAGAACTGCGCCGCGCGTTTGTAGGTCTCCAGGGACTCTTCATACCGCCCTACCTGATAGAGCGCCAGGCCAAGACTGGTCAGCGCCTTGGGATTTTTAGGAAATTCCGCCAACGCTTTTTGATAGGCCTCGATAGCCTGTTCCCATTTCTGGTCCCAGGCCGCCGAGTGGCCCTCGTTCATCGCGTTTTGAAAAACGTCTTCGCGTCCGGGCATAGGGTTCCCATTTCCTGCTCTGGTGGGGGTTAAGCCCCCGCCAGAGCAAGAGGTATTACTCAACCGGTTTCATCTCATCCCAGTTCAGGCCCCAGCGCGCCTCTGTCGAAAGCGGGATGCTAATTGAATAAGCATTCTCCATCACCTGCTGCACGAGACGGGCCGTTGCGGTCAACTCAGCGAGCGGACATTCGATTACCAGCTCATCGTGCACCTGCAAAAGCATCCTGCCGTGTAGACTGGCCTGCGCCAGGGCAGGCGGGATCTTTAGCATGGCGATTTTCATTATATCAGCAGCCGTACCCTGGATGGGCGAATTGATGGCTTCGCGTTCCTCGCGGTTCTTCAAGTTGTAATTCAACTGGCCCTTCAAGGCTGGGAAATAGCGCCGCCGGCCGAGAAGGGTCTCCACGTAACCCTTCTGGGCAGCCTCGCGCCGGATGCCATCCAGGTATTTTTTGATGCCAGGGAATTGCCTGAAATATGCGGCCACGAAATCTTCCGATTCGGCCAGCGTCAACTCGGTGGTGCGCGTCAGGCCAAAAGCGGACATGCCATAGATCAGGCCGAAGTTGATCGCCTTGGCGTGGCGACGCTGCTCCTTGCTGACCTGTTGGAGCGGGATGCCGTAGATGGCGGCAGCGGTGGTGGCATGGATATCCTGCCCGGCGCGGAAGGCGTTGAGCATGGCCTCGTCTCCCGCCATGTGCGCTACGATGCGCAGTTCGATCTGCGAGTAATCCGCCGAAAGCAAGACGTTCCCCGCCTCGGCCACGAAGCCGCGCCGCACGCGGCGTCCGATCTCGGTGCGCGTTGGGATATTTTGCAGGTTTGGGTTGGAGGACGAGAGCCGCCCTGTCACCGCGCTGGTCTGGCTGAAGGAGGTATGCACGCGGCCGGTCTCCGGGTGGATCTGGACGGGGAGCGCGTCCACGTAAGTGGACTTGAGCTTCGAAAGCTCGCGGTATTCCAGCACCATGTCCACGACCGGATGCTGACCCGACATCTCATCCAGCACGCCCGCAGCGGTGGAATAATGCCCGGAGGCAGTTTTGCGTCCCTGGTCGGGTGGGGTCAGGCGCAGGGTCACGAAGAGCACATCGGATAATTGCTGGGTGGAGTTGATGTTGAAAGTCTTGCCGACGGCGGCATAGACATCCTGCTCGATGGCCTTCATCCGCTCGTCGAGTTGGACGGAGAATGCCGCGAAAAAGTCACGATCTAGCGCCACGCCCGCTATTTCCATTTCGGCCAGCACGCTGACGAGAGGCATTTCGATGCCGGTGAACAAATCCCAGGCCCTGGGGATGCGCTTGAGTTCGGCTTCCAGCAAGGGTTGCAGCCGCAGCGTAATCTCGGCATCCGCGACGGCGTAGACAGCGGCATCTTGGATCGCCACCTCGGCCATGCTGCGCTGTTTCTTGCCCTTGCCGATCAGGTCTTCGATGTGGGTCATCGCCTCGCCCAGGCGAGCGGCGGCCAGGTTCTTCAGTCCCAGGTTGCGCGAGGACGGGTCTACCACCCACTCGGCGATCATGGTATCGAAAGCCAGCGGGGTAGGCTCCAACCCCAGCCGCGCCAGCATGATGTAGTCATATTTCGAGTTGTGGCCGATCTTGGGTATTCGAGAATCGGTCAGCGGGATGCGCAGCGCAGAAAGCACCCCTTCGAGCGGCAACTGCGTCTTGGTGTTGTGGCCCACCGGGATGTAATACCCCTCGCCTTCCTTGAACGCCAGCGAAATGCCAACCAGCCCGGCGGTCATCTCGTCGGTGGAGGTAGTTTCTGTGTCGAAGGAGATGACCGGAGCCTTTTGCAGCGCTTCAGCCAACGCGGACAATTTAGCTGACGTATCCACGACGGTCACACTCAAACCCGGTTTCGTCCCGGTCCCGGGAATTGCCGCCGTTATCTGCATCGGCTGTTCCTCGAAGAGACTCAGTTGCTGCGTGCCGTCCGGGGTGGAACTCCCGGTCAGTTTCTTCAGCTTATCCACCAGCGAACGGAACTCCAGTTCGCGGAACAAGGCCTCCACTTTTGCCGGGTCGAAGGCGTCGGGTTTGGCCTGCTCGAGGTCGAGTGCAACCGGCAGATCGGTGCGGATTGCGGCGAGATCACGGCTCATGTAAGCGGATTCTTTCCCCGCTTCCAGCTTAGTACGCCAGCGCGGCTCGACTTCGTCCAGGTGGGCGTAGATGTTGTCGAGGGTGGTGTACTTGGCGAGCAGCACTTCGGCAGTTTTTTCGCCTACACCCGGCACGCCGGGGATATTGTCGGACTTGTCGCCGACGATGGCCTTGTAGTCCACCACCTGCTCCGGGCGGACGTGGAGCTTGCCCATCACGTCGTCGGCCGTGATGTAGTTCTGGTCGTCGCCCGCCAGATAGACTATGGTGCGCTCGTCCACCAGTTGCAGCAGGTCGCGATCACCGGTGATGATCTTGACGCCCAGTCCCTGCGCCGCGCCCCAACGGGCGACCGAGCCGAGCACGTCGTCGGCCTCGAAGCCTTCCATTTCGAGGCGTGGGACGTTGAAGGCATCCACCATCTGGCGGATGCGCTCGATCTGCGCGCGCAGGTCGTCGGGCATCTTGGCGCGCGTGGCCTTGTAATCGGGGAAGATTTCGTCGCGGAAGGTCTTGCCGGTATCGAAGGCCACCGCCAGGTAATCAGGCTTCTCCTGCTCGTAGATGCGCAGGAGTTCGCGGGCGAAGCCGAAAATACCGGCGGTGGGTTCGCCTTTGGAGGTTTGCCAGCGCGTCGCGCCGCCGGATGAATAACCGGTAAGGGCATAATACATGCGATAGGCCAGGGCATGGCCGTCAATCAAATATAGGGTAGGGGGCATGGAGCAAAACGAAACGCACAAATGGACGAAATCAACACAGGTTTATGTGCGTCACCCATGAAATTCGCGATTAGACTACTTGATTGGCATAGTAATGCCCTGTCGCAGGCGGGTTTGCTGGATGAAATCTTTGATCACCTGGGCGGAAGCTGGTTGCGTGCCTCCCATGATCAAGTAGCCTGGCGCCCAGAAGTCGCCTGACGGATTTTCCTTCTTGAAGCGAGGGAACTCTTCGAAAATCTTTTCAGAAATCCGCTGGCGAATAACGCGCATCATATAACTCGGTGAGGCAGCCGGGGGTACATTGGCAAGCCAGTGCAGGTAATCTGGACGCACCGAGATGAATTCCAACCGCCAGCCGAAGGCGATGCAGATCTCCGGCATCCATTCGGAGAGACGCTCCGCCAGGTCGCCGGTCAGGTGATGCTGGGCGAAGCGCGGAACAAGCAGGCAGGCATAGGTTAAGTTGTAGACCGAGGCCGAGACCGGCTCTAGGACGATGTTCCTGCCCTCCTCGGTGGGAAAGCGCGGCTGGGTATCATCTTGCGCATCGGGAGGGTTTTCCTCTGTATTGGGGATTGCTTTCTGCCTGCCGGTGCTGGTTTTCGTCGCTGGCTCCGCAACCACCTCGGAGGTCGTCACTGGGGGGACTGGTTCAGCGTAAGCCAGCAGAGACTCCTTGCCAGATTCTGATTTGTATGCCTCCACCGGCGTGAGCGGAAGTGTATCCACTACGCTGCCTGCCTCATTGCTCGCCTCCTCTCCTACCGGCTGGGGGGCTGAGAGCGAATGGACCAACTGTCCAGCCTGGGTACGGATGGTACTGAAAGGCGTCTCGGCATCGAAGGCAAGCGCCAGGACAAGTCCGGCGGCCAGCCGCGTGGCAAACAGCATGTGCTCGGCCTTGGTCGAGTTCAGGCGGACGAAGCGGACCAGGTCGCTCTCTTCGGTCTTGTCCCAATAACGCGCCACCATGCGCCCCAACTCGTGGGCGGCGGCCTGGGGCAGCTGGCCGGCATACGCCCAAAGCTCGTTCTCGCGGTTGATCAGGGCCGCCTGGGCCGAGGATTCGAGAGTCAGGCGGGTGAGATGCTGGGCTGCGCGGTTCACGTCTGCGAGCCAGGGCATTTCGATATTGACTACCGGCGGGGCAGCAGGAGCGTCTTGGGGCGCCCGGCGCGGGGTTCCGGCTTGAGGTGGTTGGAGCAGCTTGTCCATCAACTCCAGCAGATCTTTTACAAAAAAGGGCTTCGTAAGGTGCGCCCGGGGATTCAATTCATCCAATGCCGGGTCGGCGTTAACCGCTGAAAGAAAAACAAAACGCATCTCGGCGTCGGCTTGCCGCAGGGCGCGACCAGCCTCGAGCGCATCCGCGATGTCGAGGTCAAGGAACGTCAGCGAGCATTTCTCTTTGCGGACGTAGGCGGCCGCCTCATCAACCTGGTGAAACACGCGGACGATCAACCGGTTTTCACCTTCCAGGCTGCGGGAAACCAGTTCTCCAAAAGTGACATCTGGAGTAAGAACTAGAAGCGGCGTGACCATATAAATAGTTTATCACGGCCTGAGTAGTCAGGCAAGTGGTCTTTAATTACAAAGCCGTCAGGTTGATTCTTGACTTTTGGGTCGCATTTGTGCTAGATTCAGTATGATCTCAATAATCTGGTGGAAGGGGGTGTGCGGGTGGCTCCGATGCCAGCACAACCCCATCTTCCCTTACGTATTGAGAAGATTCTAGATACAGTTATATTAGCCCGTAAGGCTACTATTATCTTTCCGAGTGAGGAAATTTATGCACCGCGAACGCGTTTCTGAGAATGTTTTCTGGTTTCAAAGTGAAATTTACGCACAGGTGACCGCTGGCGTGGTGGCCGGCCCGCAATGGGCGGTTGTCATTGACACGCTGGCCCTGCCCGATGAGACACTGGCCATGCGCGATTTTATCGAGCACGAGGTGGGTGTGCAGGTGCGCTATGTCATCAACACCCATTATCACGCCGACCATTCGTGGGGCAACTGTTTCTTTCCAGGCGCGACGATCATCGCCCACTCGCTTTGCCGCAAGTTCTTGCGTGAACGCGGCATCCCTTCACTGGAGAACGCGCGCAAGCAGAACCAGGTCTTCCGGCAGGTCAAGATCGTCCTGCCGCAGTTTACTTTCGACCAGGGTTCGCTTTGCCTGCGGGTGGGCAAGAAAAACCTGACCCTGACACCGGCCTCCGGTCACAGCCCGGATGGGATCTTGATCCTGGTTGACGAAGACCGCGTCCTGTTCGCCGGGGATACCTTCATGCCCCTCCCCTACATCGTTGACGGCGACACTGACGACATCACCGCTTCTATCAAGCGTATTGGCCGCATGGGATTGGAGAATATCGTCCAGGGTCACGGCGATATCATCCTGCGCGGCGAGATCGAGGCGGCCGTGAAAGAAAATTTGAATTATCTCCTCAACATCCGCAAGGTGACGAAGGCGGCTGTACGCCGGCGAGCCCCCCAGGATTACATGGACGAGATGCACATCGAAAGTTGCGGCAAGAGCCGCATCTATCTGGGCGGCCTAGCTGAGGAACTCCACCAGCGCAACCTGAACGCGCTATACGAGCAGACGCTGGCAGAACAGGCAGCCGCCAGGAAAGAACGCCAGGAAGATTAGATATCCTTTCAGGTGGGGCGCACCTTTCAGAGGTACGCCCCACCTTGACTTTTACCTTACCCTGCATTTCCCTGCTTCATGCTTCGTGAGCGGGATTTTTCCACCGGCTTCTGCTGCTGCCGTTTTGCACGCCAGCCATGCAGACGCTCCGTCCCATTCAAGAGGCGCTCTATGTTCGGGAGAAGCGCCAGGATTAGTAGGATTTCCGCCAGCATGCCATACAGCACATACTCCCACGGGGCATGATAGAACAAGCCGCGCACCGCAAAAATGATTGCAGCCAGGAACGCGACGCTCATCGTCGTGACCGAGGCATAGCCGACAAAGTAGTAGATCAACGCGCCGAGGGGCAGGATAATCAAAACCGAAGGCGCCCACAGGCCCAGGGCGCCGCCCAGGCTCGCCGCTCCGCCAGCCCCGCCGCGCAAACGCCAGCGGCCGCGCTCATCGCGCTCGGCCAGGAAGACCGAATAATTGTGCCCCAGGATGGCCGCGATCGGCGCCAGGGTGTGCACCCACTCGTTCCCGGTGACCGCCTTCGACAGCCAGACGGTAGCAGCTGCCTTTAGCATGTCCAGGATGGCAGTCAGCAGTCCCGCCCACAAACCGGCGGCGCGCATCACGTTCGTCCCGCCGGTCCGCCCGCTCTCGACGGTGCGCACGTCTTTCCCCGTCATCAATTTAACGATAATCAGGCCAAACGGGATGGCCCCAAACAGGTACGACGCCAGCACGATGCCGGTGTCAATCAATATATGCATGGCTCAACACCTCCATAATCCACTCGTTGGTACTATCTCAATAAGTAGGGAAAGATGGGGGTGTGCGGGCGGTCGCGAAGCATACCCGAAGGGTGCTTAGCCGCCCGCACACCCCCATCCCCCAGTTTATATAGAGGATACATTCTTTGGCAAAAATGGTAACACACAAAATTGTAGCGGGTTACTCTGGTTAAATGACCTGTAAGGCAACTACCAAAACCCTTCCGCCCTCGATCCAGAAACCGCGCGCCTGCCACTTCCCCTCTTGCAGTGACCAGATAACCTGCACGACCGGATACATAGCCTCGTCCACGTCCGTCGGCGAGGGATACGCCGGGCCGTTCGGATGGGAATGATAGACCCCGACTAGTTCCAGACCCCGATCCTCGATCTGGCGAAAGGCGCGCCACTGCGCCCGCGCCTCCATGCGGAAGCGCACCGGACTTCGGTCTGCGTTGCGGACGCCGAGCCTCATCTCCACCTTATCGTTTTTCCCGCCCAGAAGCCCGCAAGCCTCCAGCGGGGCGCGCCGCGCCACATGACGGAGCATGGCCTGCCAATGACACCGGGTCATAATCAGTTTTTTTATCATAAACTGCGTTTATCTGTGTTCACACCTGCACTTGCCGCAGGCCGTCTCTCCCCGGGGGGCTCCCGGCCCGAACGTGCAAGTGTCTGTGGGGAAAAGATTTACCGGAACCAGATCGCCAACCCCCACAGCAAGCCGAGCATCACAGCCGGTTCGACGAACGCTCGGCGGAACGGATTCCCCTCTGCCATGCCGGCTGCCAGCCCCGTCAGCGCGTAGGCCGGGCCGAGCAAAACCAGCCCAAAGCGGACCGGAGTCAACGGCCAGTAATGCAAGGCGGCGGCCAATTGCGCCCCTACCAGCGCAACGCCCAGCGCCCAGCCGAACTCCCAACGCTCGTTCAAGCGCAGGTGCAGGGTGCGCAGCGCAGCCAGTCCGCCCGCCAGGAAGAGCGCCGGCACCAGCAGTAACAGCCGCGCCCCTGCCGAGCGCAAGGTGACGGCCAGGATCAGGTAGATTGCGAACGAGAGCGCCGTTAAGGCCGCCGTCGCAAGCGGGTAGCGCGTATCCGTTGGGTCCACCACCACGTACTCGGCCAGGAAGACCACCACCAGTAAGACGCCCCCTATTCCGAAACCTGCCCACCAGGTGAAACCGGAGGGCAGCGTATAGAGTGTCACGCCGATGACCAGCGTGGTCAGCATGGGCAGGAGCCAGTGTTCCACACTCTCGCCTGGCTCGAGCGAAGGGTGGGCGCGCAACAGCCAAACCACGCCTGAGGCGGATAATCCCGCCGCCAGGATGGCAATGGCGGTATTGAGATTTACGTTGAAGGTCAGAGTAATGCCCGCCAGGGATAAATTCAGCGCGTAATACGGCGTGTGGATAACGCGCGTCAGCGCGAAGGCGAGGAGCACGGTCGCGGTCAGCACGCTCACCCGGTTGGCATCAATTTGATACCGTTGGGGAACCATACTCATATTGTACCGCGAACCCCTGCCGAAGGCCTACTCGGTGGTAGAATAAACCTCATGGAATCCGAGCAAGGAAAAATCCCCCCGCCGCCAGGACTGATCGCTACGTTCACGAAAGGCTTCGATACCATCGCCAACAACGTCACGGTCATCGTATTGCCCGTGATCTTAGACTTGTTCCTTTGGTTGGGTCCTCACCTGCACCTCAAGCAGCTTCTCGAGCAAGTGTTCGCCCAATTTTCGAACCTGAGCACGCCGCCAGCCTCGCTTGGTCTCGATCCGGCCCAGATGCAGCAGGTCTGGGCGCAATTCTTGGACCAGTTCAACCTGTTCAGCCTCCTGCGCACCTTCCCGGTCGGGATCACCAGCCTGATGAGCGGGCGCATGCCCATCCAGACCCCCTTCGGGTTGCCGCTGGACCTCGAGGCGGCATCCTTTTTCAACGCCATGGGCTGGTGGCTGGTGCTTGCCATCAGCGGCTGGATCCTGGGAAGCGTTTATTTCTATTGGGTTTCCGGCGTAGCCCTGAAATCGCAACAGCGTTCGTTCACTCAATCTATAACCCAGGCCATCCTGCTTTCGGTCATCTGGCTGACCTTGCTGTTTATCTTTGGCCTGCCAGCCTTTCTCTTCTTCTCTATATTGGCCCTGATCAGCCCGCTCCTGGCTGAGGCTGCGATGCTCATCTTTGGTCTGCTATCCCTCTGGCTGGCGTTACCGATCTTCTTTTCACCGCACGGCATCTTCACCTATAAGCAAAACGCCTTCATGGCCATCCTCAACAGCCTGCGCATGGTGCGTTACACCCTGCCGGTCAGCGGCTTGTTCCTGCTCAGCACGATCATCATCAGCCAGGGACTGGACTTCCTGTGGCGCACACCGCCGGAAAATTCCTGGCTGACCCTGGTCGGCATCGCCGGTCACGCTTTCATCTCCACAGCCATCCTGGCGACCAGCTTTATCTATTACCGGGATGTCAATGCCTGGTTGCAGACTGTGGCTGACCAATTGAATACCCACACAAAAACAATACGGGCGTAATTGCCCTCCTGCCCCCCCTTTCATCCCCCCATTTCTGCCTGCGCCAGTGCCGCAGGTACAGGTGAATTCCGAAATGGGGGGAAAGAGGGGGGCGGTGAGGGTTTATCGGAGGTTACGTGGAAATCAACGGTAGTTACGAAGCAAAAGATATCCAGGTGCTGGAAGGCTTGGAGGCTGTCCGCCGCCGCCCGGGTATGTACGTAGGCGGGACGGACCTAAAGGCGCTGCACCACCTCGTCTACGAAGTGGTGGACAACTCCATTGACGAGGCCCTGGCCGGCGCCTGCACGCGCATTGAGATCACCATCCATCCCGATTCCAGCGTCAGCGTGGTGGACAACGGGCGCGGCATCCCGGTGGACATCCACCCTGAAAAGAAGAAGTCCGCCCTGGAGGTGGTTATGACCACCCTGCACGCGGGCGGCAAATTTGGCGGCGGCAGCTACAAGGTCTCGGGCGGCTTGCACGGGGTGGGTGTCAGCGCGGTCAACGCGCTCTCGGAGTGGTGCGAGGTGCGGGTCAAGCGCGGCGGGCAGGTCTACTTCCAGCGCTACGAGCGCGGCTATCCCCAGGAAGCGGTCAAAAGCATCGGCAAGGCCAAAGCCGAGGAAACGGGCACCACGATCACGTTCCAGTTCGACCCGCTGATCTTCATGAGCGACCTGGATTACCGCTTCGACACGCTGGCCCAGCGTTTCCGAGAGATGGCCTTCGTCACGCGCGGCATAACTATCTACTTCCTCGACCAGCGCACGGACCGCGAGCTGACCTTCTACTTCGAGGGTGGGATCACCTCTTTCGTCCGCTACCTGAACCGCAACCGCGAGCTTCTGCACCCGGTGGTGTTCGTGGAGAAGGAGATCGAGCACATCGGCATCGAGACCGCCGTCCAGTACACCGACGCCTATACCGAGTCGGTCTACTCGTTCGCCAACACCCTCAACACAGTGGACGGCGGCACGCACCTGACCGGCATGAGGGCCGCGCTGACGCGCGTCATCAACGACTACGCCCGCAAGGCTGGGCTGCTCAAAGACGCCGACCCCAACTTCTCCGGCGACGACACGCGCGAGGGCCTGACCGCCATCGTCAGCATCAAGCACCCCGACCCGCAGTTCGAGAGCCAGACCAAGGTCAAGCTGATGAACCCGGAGGTGCAGACCTACGTCCAGCAGGTGGTCGGCGAGGCTTTCGGGACGTTCCTCGAGGAGAACCCGCAGGCGGCCAAGGCCATCGTGCAGAAATGTCTCACCTCTGCTCGCGCCCGCGACGCGGCTCGCAAGGCGCGCGACCTGGTCATCCGCAAGTCGGCGCTGGAAAGCATGACCTTGCCGGGCAAACTGGCGGATTGCTCCGAGCGCGACTCCTCCAAGACCGAACTCTACATCGTGGAAGGCGACTCAGCTGGCGGTTCGGCCAAACAGGGTCGCGACCGGCACTTCCAGGCTATTTTACCCCTGCGCGGCAAGATCTTGAACACCGAGCGCGCCCGGCTGGACAAGATCCTGGGCAATAACGAGGTCAGGGCGCTCATCTCGGCGCTAGGCACCGGCATCGGCGACAATTTCGACCTGACCGGCTTGCGTTACGGACGCGTCATCATCATGACCGACGCCGACGTGGACGGCAGCCACATCCGCACACTGCTGCTGACCTTCTTCTTCCGCTACATGCAGGAACTCATCGAGGAAGGCCACATGTACATCGCCCAGCCGCCGCTGTTCCGCATTGC
>JALHUM010000246.1 GCA_022865905.1 Anaerolineales bacterium
CGCCTCGACCATGAGCGCGACATCAACGCCCAACTCGACGTCAACCTGCGCGGTCTGATTCAGGTCACGCGCGCCTTCCTGCCGCACATGTTGGCGCGCCGCGCTGGTCACATCATCAACATGTCTTCGGTGGCCGGGATGATCGCCGCGCCGCTTAACAGCGTCTACGCCGCCACCAAGTACGGAGTGCGCGCCTTCACCGATTCCCTGCGTCGCGAGGTGGCCCCATTTGGCGTCCAGGTTTCCGGCATCTACCCCGGCCCGGCTTTAACCGAGTTTGGCAAACACTCCGGTAATAACGCCGTCAAAACCGATCTCAAACTTCCCGGGGGGATCTCGATGACTTCCGAGTACGTTGCCCGGCGCGCCGTCAGCCTGGCGAAACGTCCGCGCCGGACGCTGGTCATCCCCTGGTGGTTCCGCCCCCTGGTGTCATTCGACTACCACTTCCCAGGCCTGGTGGACTGGTTCTTGAAGGTAGCCTTTGTGAAGCGATTTCATCGTTTCTAAACACGAAGTACACACCGTTCGCCTGCACTTGCGCAGGTGCAAGCGTGCCGCCCTGGCCTGGCCCCCCGGACAGGCCAGGGCGGCAGCCGCGAAGCGATCCTGTGGACGCCGGCCGTTTCACCCCGGCGGGCTGGGTCTATCGGCCCGAACGGGGTGCGAGACAGCGAAGTTTCACAATGGAAATCCTTTGTGCAACTTCGTGTTGAAAGGTTCATCCATGACAACCACTCGCCTCACCAAACTTCTCGAACCTCTCCAGACCTCTGGCTGGGATGCCCTGACCCTCAACCCTAGCCCATCCCTGACCTATCTCACCGGCCTGCACTTTCACCTCAGCGAACGACCAGTTGTCGCGATTTTCACAGCTGACCATGCCCCGGTCATTGTCTTGCCGGAGTTGGAAATGCTCAAGTTGAACGGCTTGCCGTATGAGATTACTGCCTTTCCCTACCCTGAAAACCCCGCCGAATGGGATGGCGTCTTCCGCCGCGCAGTGCAATCACTGAGACTGGACGGCAAACGCATCGGCGTGGAGCCGCGCGCCATGCGCCTGCTGGAGTTCCGCCACGTCAAGGCCGGCGCGCCCGACGCGGACTTCCCCGACGCCTCGGATGTGGTCAGCCGGCTGCGGGTCAGGAAAGATGCGGACGAAATCGCCGCGATGCGAAAGGCAGTCAAGGTGGCGCAGTCCGCGCTGGAGGCGACCCTCCCACTGCTCAAAGTCGGCATGAGTGAGAAGGAACTGGCCGCAGAGCTGGTTGTTCAATTGCTGCGGAATGGGTCGCAATCCGAGATGCCGTTTGCGCCTATCGTCTCCGGCGGCCCGAACAGCGCTAACCCGCACGCCTCGCCCAGCGAGCGCAGACTCCAGCCCGGCGACCTGCTGGTGGTGGACTGGGGCGCATGCGTGGACGGCTACATCTCCGACCTTACGAGGACTTTCGCGGTGAGGGAGGTGGAGGCGGAGTACCGCAAAATTCATCAGATCGTGCTGGAAGCCAACGCGGCTGGACGTGCCGCGGCCAAGCCTGGCGTGCCTTGTGCCAATGTGGATAAGGCCGCGCGCGAGGTTATCGAGAAGGCTGGCTACGGTCTCTATTTCACGCACCGCACCGGTCACGGCATCGGCATGGAAGGCCACGAGGAACCCTACATGCGCGGCGACAACATGCAGTTGTTGGAGCCGGGCATGGCCTTCACTGTCGAGCCGGGGATTTACTTGCCGGGGAGCAATGGCGTAAGGATCGAGGATAACGTGGTGATTACGGAGGATGGGGCGGAGTGTTTGAGTTATATGCTCCGTGAGTTGCGGGTAGTGGGATAAAGATTCACCTCGAAGCACGAAAGGCATATAGCAGATGCACCTCTCTCCCTTCAAACTCGAACGCCACTTTGCCAAATACGAATTTACTGCCCGTTACTTGCTGTGCAGCTCGGACTGTGAGTCGCTTTCGGTGGGTGACCTGCTGGCGCTGGAACCCGGCTCGGACGAGGCGCTGCAGCGTCACTGGCTGGGCTACACCGAGTCAGAGGGCGCGCCCTCGCTGCGACAAGAGATCGCGCGCATTTACACCACAATTCGACCGGAGCAGGTACTTGTCCACAGCGGGGCGGAGGAAGCCATTTTCCTGTTCATGCACGCCCTGCTGCAAACCGGCGACCACGTCGTTGTTCACTGGCCGTGCTACCAGTCGCTGTTTGAAATCGCCAAAAGCGCTGGCGCTGAGGTGACTTTCTGGGAGGCGCGCGAATCGAACAGCTGGGCGCTCGACCTGGATGAACTTAAACGGCTGCTCAAGCCTAACACGCGCGCGGTGGTGGTTAACACCCCGCACAACCCGACCGGCTACCTGATGCCGCGCCCCGATTTCCTCGTCCTGAACGCGCTCTGCCAGGAACACGGCATTTTGCTTTTCTGCGACGAAGTCTACCGCGAACTGGAGTACGACCCCGCCAGCCGCCTGCCGTCCGCCTGCGACCTCAACCCACTGGCGGTTTCGCTGGGCGTCATGTCCAAGACCTACGGGCTGGCCGGCCTGCGCATCGGCTGGATCGCTACGCGCAACGCCGATATCTACAATCGCATGGCCGTACTCAAGGATTACACCACCATCTGCAACAGCGCGCCGAGCGAGTTCCTGTCTGAGCTGGCCCTGCGCCACCGCGAAGCGCTCGCAGCGCGGAATTTGCAGATCATCCAGTCCAACCTTGCCCTGTTGGATGATTTTTTCACCCGCCGCGTTGACTGCTTCTCGTGGGTACGTCCCAAGGCCGGGCCTATCGCTTTTCCGCGCCTGCTGAAAGGGGACGTGGAATCATTTTGTGATGAACTCGTCCACGAAAGCGGCGTGCTCCTGCTGCCCGGCAGCATGTACGACCATCCTGGCAACCATTTCCGGGTCGGGTTTGCGCGCCAGAATATGCCCGAAGCCCTCGACAAACTGGATAAGTTCCTGGGATCCATCCCAATATGACAACCTACAACAAGCGCCCGGCGTGTTTAGGTATTCCTCAAGTTGTCCTTCTTGCCCTCGCTGCCTGCACCGCTGGTCCCGCCACTCCAGCAACTTTGACACCAAGTCTCACGCTATAACCAAACCTCACTTTCTTCCCCACCTCAACGCCAGAGCCTGTTGAAACGCATCAAATAACGAGAGTCTTTACGCCGGTGGCGACAAATACGCTCTGGAATTTTTCGTCAGGGTTGAGCATTGAAGAGCATCCGTTGGCAAAACGGCCTGAGATCGAGCCGCTGGTCATCTATCCTCGGGAAGTTCGTTCATTGGAAAAAGGATAGCATGGATCACCGGTTGATAGGCGTCGTACCTCGTTCTGTGGGGATGCAAGAGGGAATGGGAACAGATCAATCAGGGGCAACGAAAGCCTTGACGTAAACTTTTGAGTAAAGTACAGTTGGGTTGCCAGATTCTTGTTACAGGAGGAAGAATTATGAACAAGTATAAGCAGACCATCGTTATTACCCTGTCTCTCGGCATATTGTCTCTTATCGCAATGGCTTTCAGCCACCTCGCGCTCACAGACATCGTGCACGGAGAAGCCGACGTTTCCCTGGAGTGGACCATTCTGCGAGTTACTGTCCTGGTTCTGTTTGCTTTCAGCGGTTCGTCTCTTTTCACTTTGATTCGAATTCTCAAACTGAAATCGTAAATACAGTAATATAATAGTGCTATGCTGCAAACATTCCTCAACCTAGCGATGTTCGGCATCCTTTTGCCGTAAAGTCAGCCAAGGCCTGACGGGTGAACGCACACCTGTCAGGCCTTTTTTGTCTCGTGCGGTGACACATCACATACTTAAGGAGAAAGAATGCAGACACCTTGGGAATACCGCTATGCAAATCGCACGCAACGCATGGGAAGTTCCATCATCCGGGAGCTGCTCAAGTGGACCGAGCAACCGGACATCATCTCTTTTGCAGGCGGATTACCAGCTCCGGAAGTTTTTCCGGTAAAACAATTCAAGGAAGCCTGCAATACCGTCTTGGACGAGTTCGGCGCGCAGGCGCTGCAATACAGCACCACCGAGGGCTACCGTCCGCTGCGGGAGATGATCGCCCGCCACGCGACCCGCTTTGGGATTGACATCACCCCGGATAACATCCTGATCACCTCCGGCTCCCAACAGGCGTTGGATTTCATCGGGCGCGTGTTCATCAATCAAGGCGATCATATCGTGTGCGAATCACCTACTTACCTCGGCGCGCTGCAAGCCTGGAACGCCTACGGGGCGCAGTATATTTCTGTCCCTTCGGATGAGAATGGCATGATCGTGGACGAATTGGAGAAAGCCCTGCGGGTGGGACCCAAGTTCATATACGTTCTACCGAACTTCCAGAATCCGGCCGGCTCGACCCTGAACCTGGAGCGCCGCAAGATGCTGGTCGAACTGGCCGACCGGTACGGAGTCCCGATCATCGAAGATGACCCTTATGGTCAACTCCGTTACGAGGGCGAACATCTGCCCGCGGTCGTCACCCTCGACAGCCAGTTCCGGGGCGACGACGGCACCTATACCGGCAACGTGATCTACCTGAGCACCTTTTCGAAGATTCTCGCCCCGGGCATCCGCCTGGCATGGGTCGTCGCGCCGCAGGAAGTGATCCGTAAGCTGGTGATGGCCAAGCAGGCGGCCGACCTGCACACGGCCACCTTCAACCAGATCGTTGCCTTCGAGGTCGGCAAGGGCGGCTTCTTGGATGAGCATGTCAAGTTCATCCGCGCCACGTACAAGGAGCGGCGTGACATCATGCTGGAGACCATGGACGAGGTCTTCCCGTCTGAGGTTCGCTGGACGCATCCGCAGGGCGGCATGTTCCTGTGGGGCATCCTGCCAAAGGGGATGTACGCGGCCGAGGTGCTGAAAGTTGCCATCGAGAAGAAGGTGGCATTTGTACCCGGTGGGTCGTTCCACCCGAACGGCGGCGGAGAGAACACCATGCGGCTCAACTTCTCCTTCTCCTCGCCGGAGATCATCCGCGAGGGCATCACCCGCCTGGGGCTGCTGCTGCGTGAACTGGTGAGAAAGAGCTAGTTGTCCGAAAATTGCAGATATGGGAAATAAAAACGACGCACTTTCTACGTGCGTCGCTTTATTTTCTTGGGCAGAGCCAGCTTATTCAGCAGTCTTCTCTGCGCTCTTTTCGGGCTTTGGTTCCTTGTCTTCGCTTTTATCCTTCTTTTCTTCCTTACCATCTTGCGAATGTTTCTTCGCCTCTCCTGAGGGGGAGTGGTGGTCAGTAGCGTAAAAACCCGAACCCTTGAACACGATCCCAACCGGACCGTAGATTTTGTGCAGGCTCTTCTTGCCGCACTCCGGGCAGCGGACCAACGGCTGGTCGCTGAACTTCTGCTTGCGGTCGAACTGCAGGCCACAGGTTCCACAACGATAAGAATAGACAGGCATACTTTCCTCGAACTTCCTATTGAATGAACAGGCATTATTATAGCGCACTCGAGAGGGGGTGACAATAGGCAATTGCGATGAATTTCCCAACAAGAGCTTGACATTTCAGGATTTGTGTTTATAATTAGAACATACGTTCTGATTTGAGCCTGTTCCAATCCACGGTGACGCCATGTCCGCTTCCAATTTCTTTGCGCTGGCCCTCCAGGCCTACCGGGAACTCCAGCCTGAGCTTGCCTGCACTTGCGCAGGCCGTCTCGCCCCGGCGGGCTCCCGGCCCGAACGGGGTACAAATGACCAGGCGGGGCAAACTATCCACGCGCTAACCCTGCCCGCTCTCGCAGATGTGCTTGGGCAACTGGAGTCCCCGCCGCAGGGCGCGCTGATGCTCGGCGTGGCTTCGGACGGTCTGCCGGTGCTGTTGGATCTGTACGACCCGGCCCCCTGTCCGATCCTGGTGGTTGGAGATGGCAACAGCGGCAAGACGGCGTTATTGCAACTGCTGGCGCGCACCGCTGATCTCCTTCAAGAGCCGGGCGATGTGCAGTTCGGTGTGGTGACCAATTTTCCAGACGAATGGAAAAGTATGGAAACCTCGGCTGCCAGCATGGGCATCTGGCCCGCCTATCACAGTTCAGCGGTGCAGTTCCTCCACGATACGGTGGCCTGGGCGGATGGCTCGACCCCGGGACGGCAGGTGCAGGTATTGCTGCTGGACGACCTGGCCTCGCTGGTGAGCACCAGTCACGAGACCCAGGAGGATTTGCGCTGGCTGCTGGTGCGCGGCCCGGAACGGCGTGTCTGGACGGTGGCGACGCTCAACGCGGTACGCGCCATGCGTCTGCGCCCCTGGCTGGGGTTGTTCCCCACGCACATTTTCGGCTTCATCCACCAACCCGCCCTGGCAGAGACGTTGACGGGAGATCCGCAGGCTGGCCTGGCGGACCTGGTGCCGGGTCTGCAATTCAGCCTGAAACAAGAAAGCGGCGGGCTCCAATTTTGGCTGCCGTCCCTTGATTGATAGGAGATTGATATGAATGTGGGTATGCTCTGGTTCGACAACGATCCCCGCACCGCGTTGACGGTCAAAGTCGAGCGCGCCGCAGATTATTACCGCCAAAAATACGGCCACATACCGGACCTGTGCCTCGTCCACCCCAGCATGTTGGCCGAACCCCTGCTCAAGGCTGGCAAGAAATTCGTCATCTCTGTCCGCCCGAACCGGCTGGTGCTGCCTGGGCACCTGTGGATCGGTATAGAAGATAAGAATTAGACTTCCCCCATCGCAACGACGAGCGCGATTGCGTGCGTTTCGCTGTGACTCAGGCTGACCGACCAGGTGGTCAGCCTGAGTTCTTTCGCGATCCTTTCCGCTCTTTCGTGCAGGATGATGGCTGGCGCCTCGTATTCCACGCCTTGGATTTCGATCTCCTGCCAGGATACCGGCCCGATGCCTGTCCCCAAGGCCTTCGAGACCGCCTCCTTGGCCGCGAAACGGGCTGCCAGCGATTCGAATCTTCCGGCGCAGGATGCGAGTTCAGCTGGCGTGAAGATGCGCCTCGAGAAGCGCTCGCCGTGACGTTCGATCGCGGCGCGGATACGGGCAATTTCGATCAGGTCTATCCCAGTGAGCAGGATCATTTATGGCCCGGCAATGGCAATGGCCAGTCTCTCAGGGTGGAAGTACTTGCGCGCGGCCTGCAACACTTCATTGGGCGTCACGGCGCGCACCAGGTCGGCAAAACGGCGGTAGTAATCCAGGCCTAGTTCGAAGCGTTCGATGTTGAGTAATGCACCTGCCACTCCGGCGTTGGATTCCATCGAAAGCGGCAAGCGTCCGACGAAATTCGCCTGGCTATCGGAAAGTTCCTCAACCGTGACCCTCTTCTCAACGAAACGGGCGATCTCGCCGCGGATCAAGTCGCAGGCCTTGGCGACATTGTCAGGGTTGACGCCCGCGCTGATTTCCCACGAGCCGGGGCCGACACCCGCATTGAGCGAGGAATAGGCGTAATATGCCAGGCCGGATTTCTCGCGCACTACGTCGCCGATGCGCCCCATCAAACCGAACTGGCCCAAAACAGAATTGCCCAGCGAGACGGGGAGGTATTCGGGGTCGCGGCGCGCCGGCCCCGAGACTCCGATGACGAGGTCAGATTGGACTTTGCCAGGGATGTCCACGCGCCGGGTGACGGTTTCTTGCAGGGGCGTCAATGGGGGCAAAGGGGGGGCATCCGGCTGCTGGGGATTGTCCCAGTCGCCCAGGGCGCGCTGCACCTGTTCCGCCGCTTCCTGCGGTTCGACCGCGCCGACGATGGCGATGACCATGCCGCGCGGCCCGTAGAAACGGTGGTGGAAATCCGCCAAATCCTCGCCGCGGATGGCCTGGATCGTCTCCGGGTAGCCATCTTCCGGGCGGCCATAGGGATGATTGGCAAAGACGATCTGGTCGAAGGTGAGGGCAGCCATGCTGGCGGTATCCTGGGCGCGGATGGCCAGCCCGGTCAGCAATTGGGCGCGCAGCTTCTCGACCTGCTCGCCAGGGAAGGATGGCTGACGGACGACTTCGGCCAGAGTGTTGAGCAGGAGGGACAGGTCTTCGGCCAGGGAACGGCCGCTGAATCCAGCCGTGTGCGCACCGGCGCTGAAGGAGAGGCTCGCCCCGCAGGATTCGAGCGCGTCGTAGATCTGTTGGAGGTCGCGCTGCGCGCTGCCTCGCATCATGGCCGAGGCGGTGAAATCGGCCAGGCCGAGTTTCTCATCCGGGTCGAAGAGGCTTCCAGCCTGGATGTAGCCGCTGATCACCACTGAGGGGCTGTTGAAGTTCGCCCGGCTGAGCAGGATGAGGCCGTTGGCTAAGGGGGAACGCGTTATGTCATCCTTGCCAGGCAGAGAAGATCTCAATTTATTCATGCCCCACCTCCGCTCCGGTCGGGACGTAGGTGCCGACCACCCGGTTCTGCGGCCGGAGGATGCTTTGCGCGGCGCGCTGCACCTCGGCCGGTGTAACAGCCGCTAGCTTATCCAGGTAATCGAGGAACCAATCGTAGGTGGCGAACATCTCGGCGTGACCCAGCCAGAAGGCCTGGTTGGTGATGTTCTCGCTGCCGTAGGCGAACAGGGCACGCGCTTGCTTGATGGCGCGGGCAACCTCCTCGGCTGTGATGGCCTCATACTGGATGCGCTTGACTTCGTCATCGAAAGCCGCCAGGACTTCCTCGGCTTTCCGCTGTGGATGAATAGTGAGGGTAGAGGTGTACAGGAACGGATCAACCGTGGTGATGGCGCTGCCGCCGACGGCCACGGCCAGTTCCTTTTCCACCAGGGCGCGGTACAGGCGCGAGGTCTTGTTGGAGACGCCCCCGCCGCCGAACATGTTCAGGCTGCTAGGGCCAGCCAGCAGGCTATCCAGGACAGTCAAATGGAAGAAGTCCGGGTCGGCGCCGGCCGGGGCGCGGTAGACAAGCTGAAGGAAGGTTGTCTCGCCCGGCCCCTCGACCGTGAGGCGGTGTTCGCCGCGCATCGGCGGCTCGGGGCGGGCCAGGCGCGGGGGAGTCGGTCCCGCCGGGATCGGTTCGAAAAGTTCGTGGATGCGCCTGAGCATCGTCTCGGTTTTGAAGTCACCGGCCAGGGCTACGACCGCGTTGTTGGGCGCGTAGTAGCTGCGATAATGATTGTAGAGGTCGTCGCGGCTCATGGTCTTCAGGTCGGCCAGGTCGCCGATAATCTCGTGGTGATACGGGTGGACGCGGAAGGCAGCCGCCTGCACCGCCTCGCTGAGCAGGAAGAGCGGCTCGTTCTCGCTGCCCTCGCGCTCGGAGATCACCACGGTGCGTTCGGAGGCAACCTCTTCGGGGTCGAATGTGCTGTTGACCATCCGGTCAGCTTCCAGGCGTAAGGCCAGTTCGATCTTGGTGCCGGGCATGGTTTCGAAGTAGGTCGTCCAGTCCATGTAAGTAAAGGCGTTCGAGATGCCGCCCTCGCGGGCGATGATCTTATCCAATATGGAGGCTGGGAATTGGGGCGTTCCCTTGAACTGCATGTGCTCGACCCAATGGGATATACCGGTGCGGCCAGAAGGCTCGTCCCTAGAACCGACGCGGTACCAGACCCAACTGCTGATGATGGGCGCGGTGTGAATCTCTTTCAGCAGCACTTGCAGACCGTTGGCGAGCGTGGTGCGATGAATATCGGGCATGGAAACTCCAAAGGCGGCTATTGCATCAGAGTTTATGGTAGCCTACCCTGGCTTGCCAGCCACCTGTGCCTGCCTGTCCAGGCGATAGGCCAGGGCGTCAGATGCAGGCAGGGCAGGCTGGCTACCATTATGGCAGCCTACTGGCTACCTTACTTGAACCACCAGGCGCAGACGGCGCGCAGCGGTTTGCAGATGGCAATATCCTCCCAGTAAAAAGGTGATCCGGCAAACGCCCAGAAATAGGGTGAGACCACCTCCTGCAGGTTGACAAAGGGCGTATGCAGGCTGGTATCAACGAGAGGAATGTCCATTGTAACGGATGTAGAGTACTTTAGTATCTGCTGGTATGGCACGGTCACGTTCAACTGGATCGGTAAGATCGTTCCAGCAGGGATGACGATATCCGCCGGGCCGTTGATGGTGATGATGCCGGTAATTATCTTGACCGACGCGTCGTCAATTGGGGTATCCCGCGTGATGGTCACGTCCGTTGCCAGGTTGATGGGGATCTGTAAATTGAGGGGCACTTCCAGATTCACCGGAATGTCAGCCTTGATTCGCGCCTGATCCATCAGGGAGAAGTTATAAGCCAGGCCGCCGAGCAGATCGCGGACGAGCATCCGTTTCAAGGAGAAAATCTCACGGCTCATCAGAAGAACCACCGCAATGAGGATGGCGTTGACGATCAGCGAGAGGCTGCTGGTCACGTTCCAATAGGCAGGCGCGACCTTCTCGCGTTGGAATCTCAACCAGGAGGGGCGAGGATTTTTTGGGGCATTGGCGCGCTTCGCGGCGGTCTCGATGGCGCGCAGTCGCAGGCCGGGGTTGATGCCTCTCACGGCCGGGCGGGGACGCGGCGCGGAGGCGGGTTTTGCCTCCTGCCCGGTTTGGGTCTCGGGCTTGTGTTGGTCAGCGAGCGGTTCGATTAATTCAAGTGGTTTCACGGCCTTCCTCCTGATCCTGGTATCTAAGGCAGGACTGCCCTTAATCGTGGAGGGCGGTTTTTCTGCCACGAATTTCACCCTGGCCTAGCCCGCCAGGGCAGGCGAATTGTCACGTATATTTCGAGAAATTCGTACAATTCGTGGTTAAATTTCCACTGCGATGAAGACTCCACGATCTACTCTGGAGCTATCGGTGTTTAATATAGCATAGAGTAGTAAAGTGCGCGCCGGTCTGGGTCATGTCAACTTCGGGTGACTGTCGCATTAGTGTATTGTACTTGCCTCATGGATTTTATGCAGCTATAATCTACGCCACATTATTTCTTAGTGGTGAATCTTTATAGAGCCAACTCGAAAGGGATATTATGCAAGAAACGAAATACCTGGCGGCAATCATCGGGGCTGGCCCGGCCGGCCTGTTCGCTGCTCGTTACCTCAGCAGTAACGGTGTACGGGTGGTCTTGTTCAACCGCGACATCAAACCCGGCGGACTGGCCGAATACGGCATCTATCCCGATAAGATCAAGATGAAGGAGGGATTGCGCAAGCAATTCCACCAGATTCTCGATTCGCCGCTGATTGATTATTATGGAAACGTCACTGTCTGCTGCGGTGGCAACATCGTATTTTCCGATCTGTTCGATTGGGGTTTCAGGTCGTGGTCATTGCAACGGGCGCGCAAGGCACGAAATGGCTCAGGATGCCCGGCGAGAACCTGCCGGGGGTCTATCACGCCAAAGACATCGTCTATCACTATTACTTACTTCCGCCTTTCAGCCAGCGCCGCTTCGTCATCGGACGGAATGTGATCGTGGTCGGCGCCGGGAACGTGATGATGGACCTGGCGCATTATCTCGTTCACGAAAAGAAAGTGGACGAGGTGACTGCTGTGGTACGGCGCGGTCCGGCAGATGTGAAGTTCACCAGGAAAGAGATGGAAAACGTAGTCGGCAATTTAGATCTCAAGGCGCTGGACGCCGAGTTCGAGCGCGTCGCCCCGCACATGCAAGCTGTCGGCCAGGATGTGGTTGCAGCGAAGAATGCCTTTCTTGAAGCTTTCCCCAAAGCCTCCGAGCGGGTCTCGGACACGCGCCTGCGTTTCGAATTCCTGGCATCCCCCGTCCGCATCTTAGGCAGTTGGACCACAGGCGTCAGCGCGCTGAAGATCGAGGATAATCACCTGGTCACGGTGGATGGGAGCGTCAAAGCCCAAGGGTCAGGAATCACCCGCCAGATCGAAGCGGACACAATCATCTTTGCCATCGGCGATACCGTAGACAAGGATTTCTGTATGCCGATCTATGGCGATGCTTATGTGGTGGTCAAAGAACCGCGCTTTCCTGTGAATGATATTTCCTACGAGGCATTTGACGTGGACGCAAACTGTCCCATGGAGAAGGTGTTTTTAGCGGGTTGGGCGCGTCAAGCCAGCACGGGGCTGGTCGGCGTGGCGCGTAAAGATGGGGAGAACGCGGCGCAGGCTGTGCAACAATACCTGCAAACTCAACCCCCCATGATGGATAACGAAAACGTCTACCTCAAGTTTGCGGATTGGCTGCAAGATATCCACCCGCTGGCTGTGACCAAGAGATGGCTGGCGCGCCTGGAGGCAGCTGAGCAGGCTGAAGCCCAAATCCGTCACCTGGAATACTTCAAGTTCGCGACAAACGATGAAATGTTGAGGGCGATGGGGCTTTGAGTGAAGAGGCAGCGCTCGGGCAGCGCGGTGGAATAGAAAATAACTTCCGAAGTCTCGAAGACTTCGGAAGTTTTATCCTCAGGTTGTAATATGTTCCCTCAGGCTGTGTTCGACCGCGTAGGCGGCTGCTTCGGCGCGGTTATTGACCCCTAGCTTGGAAAGGATGCTGCTGACGTAATTCCGCACCGTTCCTTCACCCAAAAAGAGTGCTTTGGCGATCTCCCGGTTGGTCTTTCCTTCCGAAACCAGGAGCAGCACGTGCTTTTCCTGCTGGCTGAGATGCGCAAAGGCAGAGGCCTCTTCCTCTTTGACCGCCCGGCGCACTTCCTGGAAGACGCGCTGCGTGACGGCCGGATCGAGCAGGGCTTCGCCGCGTCCGACCGCCTCGATTGCCTTTACCAGGTCCTCCCCGCCGATTTGCTTCAATATGTAGCCGGAAGCCCCGGCGCGGATGGACGAAAACAGCATCTCGTCCTCTGCATACGAGGTCAACATGATAACCTTCGTATCCGGGAAGCGGCGGGTGATCTCCTCGCAGACCTCGATCCCGGAAGAACCTGGCAGGCGGATGTCCATCACGACCACGTCTGGCTGCGTGTTGTTGACCATTTCGAGGGCTTCGCGCGCCGTGGAGGCTTCGGCGACCACGTCGAATTGCGGATGCCGTTCCAGCAGGACTTTCAATCCCAGCCGGACGACTTCATGATCATCTACTAATAGAATGCGTTGCTTGCTCATGCGGGTCTCTACCTCCGTACTGGAAGTATATTCGAGAGTGGGTTGTCTGGCAAGGATAAAAAAACGGCCACCCATGGCCGTTTTTCAGATGCGTTGAGGTCTGGTGCTAAAGATTATGACTGGCTACTCTCACTTAAGAAGCTACCCACAGAACGATGATCGGTACGATACCATCCACTGCCTTTGAACACGACTGACGGCGCCTGGTAGACCCGGTGCACGCTCCGGTGTCCAGACGGGCAGCGCACCTCAGCTCTGCTCCCATTATAAAGCAAATCCTTTTCAAAGGTTTGTCTACAAGTGGTGCAGGAAAACTCGTAGCGCGGCATGCCTTTCCTCGCTGCATGGATAATGGGCGACAGTTCATCTATCGCCCATGGTGCGTCTATTTTGTCTGGACGGTGACCGTTTTCGGTTTAACTTCTTCGGCCTTGGGCAGGGTGATGGTCAGGATGCCATCCTCGAACTCGGCCTTGGCCTTATCGGTCACGACATCGGTCGGCAGGCTGAGGGTCCGCTCGAAGGAGCCATAGCGGTGCTCGCGGATGTGGTAGGCCTTCTCCTTGACCTCTTCCTTTTCCTTCAACTCACCCTTGACGGTGAGCATGTCGCCCGTCACAGAAATCTGCACATCGCTGGCTTTTATGCCGGGCAGCGTGGCTTTGACGATAACATCGTCGTCTGTTTGGTATATGTCAATGGCCGGCATCTGCCAGGAGCTGCCAAGGTCGAGCGGGCGGGTGAAGGCGTCGTTGAACTGGCGATCCATCGCCTCTCGCAACTTGATCATCTCGCGCATGGGTTCCCAACGGATTAGATTGGACAAGGTCTACTCTCCTTTCATTCCGATGAATGTATCTTCTCAAAGTAGGGGAGGATGGGGGATGTGCGGGCCGCGAAGCCGCCCGCACATCCCCCGCCCCCTATTTTATTGAGATGATATCTATTAAGATTGTTTCAGGTTTAAAAATACATGGTTTGCGTTAGAAATACGCAAACCATGTATAAATAGTATGTCAGAAAACCCGGGTTATTCTTTTTGCTCTCGTCGAAAATCTACAAACCGGTATCCTACCCCGCGCTCTGTCAGGATGTATTTCGGGTTGGCTGGGTCTTTCTCCAACTTTTGGCGCAGGTAGTTGATGTACAGACGGACGTAGTGCGGCTCGTCGCGATACTCGTAGCCCCACACTTTCGCCAGCAACTGGTCGTGTGAGATCACCCAACCTGCGTTCTGTACCAGGTGGAAGAGCAGACGGTACTCCGTAGGACGCAACTTGACGATCTTGCCTTCCAGCCAGATTTCTCGCCGGTCGAAATCTATCTTCAAACGCTCGTCAACCTGGATCAGGCCGTGCATACTGCCGCCCGCGCCTTCGGTGCGCCGCAGAACAGCCTTGACGCGGCTGACTAGTTCGCGCGGGCTGAATGGCTTGGTGATGTAATCGTCCGCGCCCAATTCCAGGCCGCGTACGCGATCATCTTCTTCGCCCTTGGCGGTCAGCATGATAACCGGTACGTTATTGATCTCGCGGATCATCTGTAATACTTCAAAGCCATCCAGATCAGGCATCATGATGTCCAACAGGATGAGGTCGGGAGTGGCATCCCGCAAGCGTTGCAGGGCCTGTTTACCGTTGAAAGCCTCGATGACGATAAATCCATCATGTTCCAGGTTCAGGCGGATGAAGCGCACCATGCGCTCCTCGTCGTCAACAACCAGGACCTTCCGCCGTTTGAGAGATTCGTCGTTCATGGATTTTCCCTTACGAAGCCGATGATCTCTTCTTCTACCTGGCTGGGCAACACTTCGATGAAGGCGATCTGGTTGACCGGCCAGAGGACGGTCACGACATTGTTTTGCAAGTAGTGGACGTCTTTGCCGTCTCGCCGGCGCGGGCTGTGGATCGTGATCAGTGTGTCGGTGGGAGCGGGCAGCTCGTCTACCTCGCCGACAATTGGGTCTTCGTTCGTGATGTGGATAATGATTGTTTGGGCCATGCGCACCTTACTTTATTTGTTCTCTGGGCTGAAAAGGATCTGGATTTTCAGCTTGCCCAGGTGGATCAGATCACCGTGGTTGAGGAGATTCTCGACGCTCGGCACGAGACGGTTCCCGTTCACGTATGTGCCGTTGGACGATCCCAGATCCAGGATCAAGACGTGTTTGTTGACCAGTTTCAATAAGGCGTGGAGGCGTGAAACGCCATTCTCATAAGCCTTGTAAGGCGTCAGGTCAATGTCTGGCATGATCGGCTGACCTTTGGCGACTCTTCCCAGCGAGATCTCATTCCACTCGGCCAGAGGCAAGATCTGTCCGCTTTCGACCAGATGTAGGGAGATGTGCGCCCCCGCAGACATCATGGGAGAGGTGGATTTCAGATTGGGTTTTCCTTTGGTATTCGAGCCGGTTTCGGTCATGGGGTCTTTCTGCCGAAGGCCTAACGGCAAGTCGGGGTCTGAGGTGGTTACTAATTGTGCACCACATTGGCTGCAAAACAGCGCGCCAGGAATTTCTTTATACTGGCAACTCGGGCAGATGATCATGGTTGATCTTCCTCCTGCTTAGGCAGGAGTAGGGCGCGCGTACCGTATTTTATATGCTTCTCACCCTCTTGTGAGAACTTTTTTTGGTGTTGGATGTTTTCGGCCTCCAAAAGGGCGGTGCGCGCCAGGCCTCTCTGTCCTTGTTCGAGTAAATGCGTTGCCAACAGCTGTAAGCGCCGCGAGGCCTGTGTATACTTGCCGGCTGCCACCTCCCTGCGAGCCTGTTCCTGCAGCCGGTACAGGCTCAAGTGGGAAAGTGCTTTCATGATTTCTTCTGGGGGCGTTTGTAACTTGGTCGAATCAACCACCGGCCGCGACAGGTGGAGCGGTACAGATTGGACAGGTACAGGTTGAGACGAGATCGAGACTTTGAACTCCCCCTCCAGCAGGCGCACCTTCTCGGCCTGGCTGCCTGGAGGTTGAACCATGAATTCCATGAGGATTTTTAGATCAATATCCTTTAGGATCGGGCCTAGGCGCAGCGGACTTTCGACGGGCAGAAGCCCAACCTCTGGCTGCAGCCGGAAGGCGTAGCGCAGATCTGCCCCGTCGCTCACCTTGAATTCCAGCGTGCTCTCTTTGGCGTAAATCTGCCATAGTTTGTTGAATTTCTCGATCAGCATGACCTGAATATCCTGCGGCCTGGAAACGTAAAGGCTGCTCCCTCCCGTCAGGCTGGCGAGTTTATCCAGGAAATCATCGTTCCATTCGTCTCCGATGCCCAATCCGCTGTTGCCGATGCCGGCCTCAGCGGCTTTTCCTGCCAGCTCCAGGCACTTCTCTTCATCGCCGTAAGTGCGCCCGTCAGTGAGCAGGATGATGTGATTGACGTGGGATTTCTTTAGACCGCGACGGATCTCGTTATATCCGCTTTCTAACCCCTGGAAGATCTCGGTGCTGCCCGAGGTCTGGAGCATCTGGATGCGCGCTTCTAGCTTTTTCAGCTCAATGTTGTGCGTGGCTGGGATGATCGCCTCCGCCCGGTCGCTGAAGACCACCACCGAAAGGGTGTCGCTATTGCGCAGGCGGCGGAGCAATTGGATGGCGGTGGCCTTGACCATGTCCATATTTTGGCCTTGCATGGATGTCGAGCGATCCAATACAAGGCAGAGGTTGAGCGGCGGCGTGGGAAGGGCCTTCGAATCAATCGTAGCGAAAAACTCGATCAGGGCATAAACAAGTTGCGGCTCCTTCATGCGGGGTACGCTTTGCCGGCTGTAGAGTACTTTTTGCTGGATCAGCCCGCTTTCGATTTTTTCTGGCGGGAGAGTGTCATTGTATTTGGCCCGCTTTTTGGGATCATGCAGCACCTCGTATGCCGCTTGGATCTCGAGGAATCTTTCGGTGTCTTGCGCAGAGCCGCCTTTATCGGGGTGCAAGCGACGCGCAGCACTGAAATATGCCTTGCGAATCTCTTCGGGTGAGGCATCTCGTTGAAGGCCGAGCAGAGTGTAGCAATCCGGTTTGTTGGTCATCCTATCCAAGCAACTGAACCAGCACCACGCTGATGTTGTCTGGCCCGCCGGCGGTGTTGGCCGCGTTGACAAGGTTTTGACAGGCGTTCTGGAGATTAGAGGATTCGCCAATGATCTGATAAATATCTTCTTCTGGCAGCACGCCCCACAAGCCATCGGTGCACAATAAGATGTATCCTGGCTGTGGGAAAGGCGCTGTGAAAATATCCGGCTCGAACATCTCTCCCTGGCCGAGCGCCCGGTAGAGCACGTTGCGCTGAGGGTGGACGGCAGCCTCTTGGGTGGTGATCTGGCCGAGTTCCTCCAGACGCTTTACGAGCGAATGGTCGCGGGTGAGGGCCTCGATCCGCCGGTCAGGACGGAGGATATAGGCGCGGCTGTCGCCGATATGGGCGACGGTCACTTGTTTGCCGAGTACGAGAGCTGCCGTCAGCGTGGTGCCTCCGCCCGGCGCGGACTGCAGCACGGTGTGCTGCGCCTCGTCAACCACGGCGCGGATGAGTTCCTGGAGCGGTTCGTCCATCACTTCAGACTGGTTGGCGATATAAGGAAGGAACTTTCGCAGGATATTCCCGGCCACCGTGCGCACGGCTGCGTTGCTGGCCACCTCGCCATACTGGTGACCACCCATCCCATCAGCAACGATATAGAGGCCGAGCGGGACGCAGTTGCTCCCGTTGCCAATCGTGATCGAGATCGCAAACAAGCTGTCTTCGTTGTGCTCGCGTTGTTTTCCTACAGATTGTCCGCAAGCCGCATCCAATTGCTGTGGTTCGTAATGTTTGCCTTTGACCAATGCCTCCTGGATTTGCTGGTTCAGTAGGGGAGCAGTACTCACGTTAGCCGATGGAGCAGGTACGCGCACACGTTTCTTGCCACGAAAGATATTTTTTAGAGTCACTTGAGGTCTCCTTGAGTTTATGAACCTGCTGTATCCTCGATAAATTGGGGGAGAGGGTGTGCAGGTGGTCGCGAAGCATACCCGAAGGGTGCGAAGCCACCCGCACACCCCCCACCTTTCCCTAATCATCGAGAAGGTACAAACAGCTCAGGCTAACAGAGCGTAGAGAAAGTGGTCGGCGGAACCCACGTAGACAATATCATTATCGACTAATGGGGCGCCGGTGATAGGCCCCTGGCTGGAAAATTTCCAGCGCAGGCGACCCGTACGATATTCCAGGCAAAATAGATACCCATCCGCCGTGCCGCAATAGAGCGAATCCTTATAGATGACCGGTGACCCGCTGACTTGGTGCTCAGTGCGAAAACGCCAGGCCTCCCTCGAAGTGCGGGCGTCAATCGCATAGATATGACCGTCAGCGGATCCGGTGAAGATCAACCCCTCGGCCAGGCAAGGCGAGACGATGGAGCCTTTGCCCATGCGAAATCGCCAGATGGCCCACCCGGAGCGCGTATCTAGCGCGTAGAAGCTGCTGTAGAGCGAACCAAAGTAGACGACGCCTTCTTCGACCCATGGCGAGGATGTGACGGCCAATTTGGCCTTGAAGCGCCACTTCAACTCGCCGCCGAAATCCACGCAGTAGAAATCTCCGCTTTCGCAACCGGAGAATACGGCTTCGTTGGTCACGAAGGGAGTGGAGCGCACCGGCGCAGCGGTCTCGAAACGCCAGGCAGCCCGCCCGGTGAGCACATTGACCGCGTGGATGTGGGCGTCATCAGAGCCGAAGAAGATGTGGCCTTCTGCGATGCGCGGCGAAGAACGTACCGCCCCTTCTGTGTAATAAGTCCATACAACTTTGCCGGAGCGGGCGCTAACAACGTGCAGACGCTGGTCTTCCGACCCGAAGTAGATGTTGCTCTCGTACACGGCCGGGCGCGTGACGATGCCGTTATCCGTCGCGTATTTCCATTGGAATTCACCCGTCACTGCATTCAGGCAGTACAGGTTATGGTCGTAGGAGCCGATGTAGATTGACCCGTCGTAGTGGATGGGCGTACTGCGGATCTCGTCTTCACACTGGAAGGTCCATAGGGGTTTCAAGCCGCCAGACTGGATGGCGGCAGTCATCCCCCCAATACGGTTGAGGATGCCGGTCTTGCGGCCGGCCGCCACCAAAGCTTCCTTCATCTCTTCAGCGCTCTGAAAACGGTCTTCAGGGTTATATTGGAGCGCCCTGCTGATGACAGTCTCCAGGTCCGCCGAGATAGCCGGATTGATCTTCCTTACCGGCCGCTCGGAGAAGGAGAAAGGCGGCTCCATTTGCGGGTTGCGGCGGGTGAGGGCATGGTGCAGGGTCGCGCCCAGGGCGTAAACATCCGCTAGCGGGGTGGACTCGCCCCGGTACTGTTCGGGCGGAGAGTAACCCTCCGTGCCGATCATCGTCCCTTTTTGACCAGCCTGGAAGGGCTTGGCAATGCCAAAATCCACCAGCATCACATGCTGGGACTGGTTGATCATTACGTTGGAGGGCTTCATGTCGCGGAAGATGATCGGGTCGGGCTTGTGGGTGTGCAGGAAATTGAGCACATCGCATAACTCGATGGCCCACACCAGCACTTGCTCCTCAGCCATGAAACCCTCTGTCTCCTCGATGGTCATCTCCAGGTCTTTCCCGTTGATGAATTCCAGCACCAGGTACGAGCGCTCCTCCAATGAGAAATAATCATATATTCTCGGAATAGAAGAGTGGTTCAAGGTGGCTAGGATATTGGCCTCGCGCTCGAAGTTGTGGATGATGGTCTGGCGGATCAACGGATCGCTGGCGTTGTTGATCATTTCCTTGACGGCGACGAGCTTGACCACGTTCGGGAAGTGCAGGTCGCGCGCCCGGTAAACCGAGCCCATGCCGCCCACCCCAATCACATCCTGGATCACATAGCGGTTAACGAGCGCTGTCTTGGGTAGGATTTGCAGGCGCTTTGATTCGCCGCCTTCGTCTTCTTTGAGTGGATCGGTGATGTTCTTGGTGCTTTCCAGACGAGCCTCCTTCTGCGCACAGAACTTGTACAAATTATAGCCACCAAAGAAGGAAATAGCAACCTATCTGACCTTGCAGAGATGGCCGATTTCGGGGAAAATACAGGCAGAGCATATCATGAAAATATTGGCAGTCAGCGACCAGGTTGATGATCGTATCTACACGCCCCAAGCGCGGGATTATTTCGGCGATGTGGATCTCGTGCTGGGCTGCGGCGACCTGCCCTACGAGTACCTTGAGTTCCTGGTCTCGGCATTGAATAAACCGTTATTGTACGTCCCTGGGAATCACGATCCGCTTTACGAGCCGCGCTCTCCGGATCACAGGGCGGAAGGTTGCGTGTTCTTAGATCAACGCGTGACGCGCCTCAAAGGGCTGACCATCGCCGGGATGGGCGGCAGCATCCGCTACCATCCGACTCGAGTAAACCAATACACGCAGGCGCAAATGTACTTGCGTATGTTGAAAATCGTACCGGCGCTTCTATGGCATCGCCTTCGCTTTGGCCGCGCGCTGGACATCCTGATCGCCCATTCCCCGCCGCGCGGCATCCACGACGAAGACGACCGGGCGCACATCGGTTTCTTGGCCTTTATGGACTTCATCCGCACCTTCGAGCCGCGTTATTTCCTGCACGGGCATACGATACCGTTGGGTAACCTGGCCTCCTCGGTGACGCAGGTTGGCGCGGCGACAGTCGTTAACGTTTTTCCCTACCGTCTCATCGAGATCGAACCCTTATGAGTAATGAACTGGAATCGCGCGTAAAAGATGACTTTTTCCACGCCCGTTTCAAGGCCTTCTTGAATGGCGTCCAAGCTGCCCTCACTGGTCGGCCGGACACTTTGCTATCCTATGACGAGGTCAAAGAAAAGTTGCGCATCGGCGGACCGATCTATCGCGGTGTTCAGGCCGTGCCGATCAAGAGAATCGTTGGTAGTTTGAACCGCTACCAGCAGTTTGACCGGGCTTTCATGCCGAAACAGGATGATACGGCGGGCCGTTGGCAGCGCGTCGATCGCGCCTTCTACGAAGATGTTAGCCTGCCGCCGGTGGTACTGTACAAGGTGGGTAAGGTTTACTTTGTAGTGGACGGCCACCACCGTGTCTCGGTCGCTCGCGAGCAGGGACAAGAATTCATTGACGCCGAGGTGCGTGAGTGCTCGACCAAGATCAACATCACTCCCGACCTCAGGCCGGAAGATCTGCGGATCTTGGGCGATAAGGTGAATTTCCTCGAACGCACCGGTCTAGACCGCATCCGCCCGGAGACGCATATCAAGTTGACCATCCCGGATGGTTTCAGCCGTATGCTCGAGCACATTGCCGTGCACTGCTATTTCATGGGGCTTGACCTGAAGCGAGATGTCTCCGAAGAAGAGGCGGTTGCGCACTGGTACGAGGCGGTCTATCTGCCCATCATCCGCGTCATCCGCGAGAGCGACATTCTCATAGATTTCCCCGGCAAAACGGAAGGCGACCTGTACCTGTGGGTGCTAGATCACCAGCGTTACCTGTCCGAGACGGGTCACAACCTCAAGCCGCCGGACGAGGCTGCCCGCGATTTCGTACAAGGGGTGGAAGAATGAAGACTGCGCCCAGCCATCCCCTGGCTGGCGTTTACGCCGCCGCTCTCACCCCGCTCGAGGCCGATTTCTCGCCGGACCTTGAGGCGGTCGCGCCGTTGTTAGCATTCCTTGCCAGCCGCGGCTGCCACGGCTCGCTCCTTTTGGGGACGACTGGCGAAGGCCCCTCTTTTTCTCCATCCGAACGCGCCGACATCTTCCGCGCTGCCCTGGCGATCCACGCCGCGCACCCCGACTTCCGCCTGCTGGTCGGTACCGGCACTCCCAGCCTGGACGAGACGGTCCACCTGACCCGCCTGGCCTTCGACCTGGGCTTGGATGGCGTCGTCGTCCTGCCGCCCTATTACTTCCGCAAGGTCAGCGACGAAGGGCTGTTCGCCTACTTTGGCGAGATCATCCGGAGGGCTGTCCCGGCGGATAGGTTCCTGCTTGGCTACCACATCCCCTCGCAGACGGGCGTCGGCTTCTCGCTCGACCTGCTGGCGCGTTTGAAAGACGCCTTCCCGCGACAGTTTACCGGCATCAAGGATTCCTCTCACGAGGCTGGGTTCGCCCGCGCCCTCGGCGCTCGCTTTGGCTCCGATCTGCTGGTGCTGACCGGCACGGACTCTCTCTTCCAGTTAGCCCTCGAATCCGGCGCGCAGGGCTGCATCACCGCCCTGGCCAACCTGATCTCACCCGACCTGCGCAAGATTTGGGATGGCTGGCAGAGGGGTGAGGACATCGCCCCCTTGCAGGCGCATGTGACAGATATTCGGCACGTGTTGGAGGGCTATATGCCTTTCCCGCCCATCCTGAAAGCCTTGCTGTCACGGTTGTATGGCTTTCCGCGCTGGTCTGTCCGCCCGCCACTGGTGGAGATTTCGAAGAAAGAGGAAATGCAGGCAGCGGAGGAGTTGGCAAAGGAAGCGTGAAAACTTTCAGGCATTTCACTTGTGTGGGAGATGGTTGGATAGTAATTCTTCCAACCGGAGCGAGGCCAGCGAGGGAAGGACAATATCCGCACCGTCAACGCCCAATTGCCGCGTGAGGCCGATCGGCACTGCCACGGTAAAGATGCCGGCAGATTTGGCGGCCTTCACGCCGTTGGGCGAATCCTCGAAGACGATGACCTCCTCCGCCCGGAGTTGGAGGGCAGACAGGGCAGCCAGGAACAGGCCCGGGTCCGGTTTGACCCGCCGCACATCTTCAGCGCAGAGAATGGCCTCGAAGTAGTCCAACAGGCCGAGGCGGGTCAGGTACCTGTCCACCCAACTGTGCGGGGAACTGGAGGCAATCGCCAGGCGCAGGCCGAGTCGCCGGGCATGGTCGAGACAATCCTTCACGCCAGGCAGGATAGGTTGGCGGTCAATCAACTCATCGCTGCGAGCGCGCCAAAGGGTATTCAGCGCCGGGCGGTCAACCGGATGGCTGAGAAGTCTCTCGAGGTGAATGGCGGCGTCGAAATCCGTGGCGCCCGCCCCGCCGATGAGCTGTCCCCACAGTTCGATGGGGAGCCTGGCGCCATGCTCGGCGTAGATTTCCTGCCAGACGATGTAATCGGGCGTCTCGGTGTCGAGGATCAGGCCGTCGAAGTCGAAGATGAGGGCTTTGATCATAGCCGCCCCATTATACCCGACGCCTTCGGGGAAGATGTTGTATACTGGCGGCATGGAAACTTTTTTTACTTTTCTCGAAAGACGCGTGGACGACTGTTCCTCGCTCCTGTGCATCGGACTCGATCCGCACGTTTCCGATCTCCCTGCCCCCACCGCCGATGCGGCGCGAGACTTTTGCCTGCGTCTCGTTAAACTAACCGCTCCCTACGTTGCGGCCTTCAAGCCCAACGCGGCCTTCTTCGAACTCTACGGACCCGACGGCTGGGCTGCGCTGAAGCGCGTCATCGAGGCCGTGGCTGAGGAATCAGCGCGTATCGGCTCCACGATCCCCGTCATTCTGGATGCCAAACGCGGCGACATCGCCTCGACCGCCGAAGCCTATGCCCAATCGTCCTTCGAGAACCTGGGCGTCCATGCCATCACGCTCTCGCCTTATCTGGGCAAGGACTCGATTGACCCGTTCCTGGCTTACAAAGAGAAGGGCGTGTTCCTGCTATGCAAAACGTCCAACCCGGGGGCGGGGGATTTGCAGGATTTGCGCATACAGACCTCCGAGGTCTATAAAGACCTCGGAGGTCTCACCCTGCACGAATACATCGCCCATCTTGCCCAACAATGGAACACAGAGGATAACATCGGCCTGGTGGTCGGCGCGACTCAGCCGGAGGCGCTGGCCCGCGTCCGCGCCGCCGCGCCAGATCTGTGGTTCCTCGTCCCTGGCGTTGGCGCCCAGGGCGGCGACCTGGAAACCGCGCTCCGGACCGGCTTGCGCAAAGATGGCAAAGGGATGCTCATCAATGTCTCGCGCGGCATCTCACGCGCCGAAAATCCGGCCAAAGCAGCGGCGGAATTACGCGACCAGATTGTGAATATCAAACACGATTTGGGTTATTGAGAGTCAACATCGGATGATATAATTAACCATCTATCCGATATTGACAGGAGTCTTGTGCTCGAAGCCCGTCTGCTCGAACGTATTGAACGCAAGAAAGCCCAGCTCGACGCTCTGCGGCCTCTGCCTGTAGCGGTGGTCAACCGTTTGCGCGAGCTAATCCTGGTCGAATGGATTTATAACTCCAATGCCATCGAAGGAAGCACGCTCACGCTTCAGGAAACGCGCCTGATCCTCGAAACGGGACTCACCATTGGCGGCAAAACGCTGCGCGAGCATTTCGAAGTCACCAATCACCGCGACGCAATTCAATACGTGGAGCAACTCGCAGTCCGAAATGAAGCGATGACTCCATTTCACGTCCGCCAGATCCACAAAATAGGTCTCTCACAGGTTGACGATGCCAGCGCAGGGAATTATCGTTCGACCCAGGTGCGCATTGCGGGAGCAGAACACTTCCCGCCTGAAGCATGGGAAGTGCCTGCCCGCATGACCGCATGGGGTGAATGGCTCATTCAGTCCGGACAATCCACACATCCAGTCGTATTGGCTGCATTGGCGCATCATCGCCTGGTGGAAATCCACCCATTCGTGGATGGCAATGGACGCACCGCGCGGCTGGTGATGAACCTCCAGCTTATGCAACACGGTTACCCGCCGACTGTCATTCTGCGGACAGACCGCCAATCATATTATCGCGTTTTGTCACTGGCGGATGACGGTATAGAAAAATCGCTTATCAATTTCATCGGCAAAGCCGTGGAACGAAGTCTGACTCTCTATCTCGAAGCCTGTATAGAACAAACGGCAAAACCGAAGAAAGACGATGTATGGATTTCCCTTGCCGAAGCCGCACAAGAGATTCCCTACTCGCAGGAATATCTCAGTCTGCTGGCACGAATGGGGCGAATCGAGGCCGTCAAACGCGGGCGCAACTGGTTTACAACGCGTAAAGCGATTGAGAGCTATATGAAAACATTGGGCAGCAAGTTAACATAATGACTGAAATCAATTCGTCCCTTAATTCTCTCGCCGATGGACTCCTCTCTGCCGCCTGCATCAAATTCGGTGAGTTCAACCTGAAATCCGGACTGAAATCCCCCATCTACATTGACTTGCGGCAGATCATCACGCACCCGAAACTGCTGGCGCAGATCGCGGCCGCCTATCTCCCTATCCTGCACCACCTGGCTTTCGACCGCATTGCCGGTCTGCCCTACGCCGCTATCCCGATTGCGACGGCTATCAGCCTTGCAGGGAATTACCCGATGATTTACCCGCGCAAGGAAGTCAAGGATTACGGGACGAAGGCTGAGATCGAGGGCGCGTATGAAGCCGGGGAGACGGTCGTCGTGATTGACGACCTGGCTACAACCGGAGGCTCGAAATTCGAAGCCATCGAAAAGCTGACCGCCGTCGGGCTGATCGTCAAGGATGTGGTCGTGCTGATTGACCGCCAGTCCGGGGCGAAGCAGGCGCTGGAGGGAGCCGGATTCCGCCTGCACTCGGTGCTGACGATTACGCAGTTGTTGGATCATTGGGAGAAGACGGGCAAGGTAGGAAGAGATAAAATCTTGGCGACAAGACAGTTCCTTGCCAGTAACCAGTAATTGGCAATCAGCACATCGGTAGGGCGAATGGATGCGGTATACTTAAATCATGAACACGCTTTCGGATACTCATCCTAAAATCGAGCAAATGCAAATCCGCTTGATGCGGCAGGCTTCGGCGCGGCGCAAACTGGAGATGGTGGCGCAAATGAATCATACTGTCCGCACGCTGATGTGGAGCGGCCTGAAACAGCGTCATCCCAAAACGCCTCCCGAATCCTTGCGCCGCATGCTGGCCGAGTTGCTGCTGGGTCAGGAACTTGCACAAAAAGTGTGTGAACATGATGCCTGAAAACAGTGAACCTATGCAGGTGGTGTTAAGAACTTTGATCGTCTCTTGCTGAGTGCGTGTCTTCGCGAAGCACACCCGAAGGGTGCCTGCTGGGGGAGGGTCTTCGCGACATTGTCCCCGAAGGGGAAGCACCCCCGGAGGGGCCCGAACCTTCCCGGCTTGCCCCCGCGAGTCTCCTATGATTTATTATGTGAATGGTACGTTCGGTCAGTAGGAAATATGAAAATGCTATACAAAACACTCACTGTAAGCGCGACAGCTGCGATGCTATTCTCTGGAGCCTGCACAAAGGCAACTGGCAGCACCACGACGCCGACAAACACGCCTCCTACAGTAACACAGATGTATACTCCTTCAGATACGCCCACGTTCACGCCGAGTCCGACAGATACGCCGCTTCCTACGAATACTCCACATCCGACAAATACACCAATGCCAATAACTGTATCTCCTGGAGAGATTTATTATCTTTGGGGTCTGAGCCAATCTTCTGCTCCATACCTTGTTTGGGGTGCTCAATTAAGGGATACCATGAATGGTAGTTGTCAGGGATTTATTTGTGACGGAAAGGATTTACGTGAATATGATCCTGCTGTCTGGCATTTCTTAGGAAAAGGAGAGTACGGGCAAATGACTTTCACATTTGACCAGCCATTAGATACATTTGTTATAACTTATAGAGGCATAATGGGCTTTGATGCATTATCAGGAACAACGCCAGACGGAAAGGCAGTAGATTATGGGTTTTTGGCTGATGGAAGATTAACTACATCATATATGGATACATCCAATTTTAGAATGGAAACAATAGGTCACGCAGAGGATACTTTTTCGGCAGTCACTGTACCATGCGGTATGATTGACCCGAATCCAAACGGAGACAACAGCTTCAACATGACTAATGGACCTGGTGGAATAATATTTAACTTTTTAGATAGGGCATGGGGTCAGGATACATATTCAACAAGGAAAGGATATGAATTAAATAGTCTTACTATTGTTTCCGCATCAGATAGTACTATCTCCTCAAATATGATGTGTCCTTAGTTAAAGAAACAAGATAGATAGACAAGCAAGAATAAAGTGTTTTTTTCTATCTTGTATTATTTTTTGTCTCTGCTGAGCGAGGGTCTTCGCGACATTGTCCCCGAAGGGGAAGCACCCCCGGAGGGGCCCGAACCTTCCCGGCTTGCCCCCGCGAGTCTCCTATGATTTATTATGTGAATGGTACGTTCGGTCAGGAGGAAATATGAAAATGCTATACAAACCACTCACTGTAAGCGCGATTACTGCGATACTGCTCTCTTCATGCGCAAATGGGAATGGCAGCACCCCGACACCTACAAATACGCCTCCGGCGATAACGCAGACATATACTCCCAGCCCCACAGCGACATACACGCCGAGTCTGACGGATACGCCTACCCCTGTGCTATATCAACTCTCCTTTCAAGCCTTCCACGATTATGACGGCAATGGCTCTCAAGAAGAGGGAGAGCTTAACCTAGAAGGGATTGTGAACATCACCTCTGCAGGAACATGCACAACAGGTGTAGATGGGAAGTGCGAGATAGAGGGGGTTCCTGCGGGGAGTCATAATGTTTCTGTTACTGATGATAGGAATGTCGAACAATATGAGAAGATGAGGTATATATTGCCTTCTGTATCTGAAGTGAGAACGATAGCTCAGGGATTGAGCGTAAAGGTTGTTGGGAATACAGAAGTCAATGAATCATTAGGTCACGGATATTTAACCTTACCATATTCTCCAGAGCTTACTATAAGACATATTACTTATGAAGATTTGAATGGGAATTACTTTGATAATCAAGTTAGAGATTGGAGAGGAGTAACCAAACTCCGTTTATATCATGATGGAAACGAGGATAGCGTTTATGATTGGCATCCAGGATGGGATATTGGGTGGGGAATCAATGCAGAAAAATGTAATATGCCCGTTTATGCGGCTGCACCGGGTATAGTTTCTTCATTGGGACCAATAAATGAAAATGGAGGTGGATCAGTTAGATTAACACATCAAGATGATAGGATGACGGATTATGCACATTTAGGAGAGATAATAGTGTTTTTAACCCAACAAGTTGTAAGAGGACAATATTTAGGGAGCACATTCTGTGGTTGGAATGAACCACATCTTCATTGGGAATTGATGGGTAAGACTGGTGAAGGAAGACTCCAATGGGATTACTGGAGAGTACCTATTTGTAGAGATCCATTAGATCCTAATTCATTAGATTTTTTAACAACTGCTTGTAATAATCAACCATATGCGGCAGAATACTTTAAATAATAGTTTATTCTGCTGGGCGAGGGTCTTCGCGAAGCACCCCCAGAGGGGGCCTGACCCCGCCCAAGCCGTGACCGCAGGTCTCCGGACGAACATCCTCACGTAATTATCGAAAATCTCTGGGATGGGCCGTTTGTGTCTCTGCGTTTCTGCTATAATGGATTCAAGAGAAAGGCTGGAAGCAATGAAGTTTACTGTCGAATATGAACAGGAAGAGGACGGACGCTGGCTGGCGGAAGTGAAAGAATTGCCTGGGGTATTGGTCTATGGAAAAGATCCCGAGGATGCCGCGGCGCATGCCCAGGCACTGGCGTTACGCGTCGTAGCTGACCGCCTTGAAAACGGCGAAAGTACTCCTTCCCTGGTGTTCACATTTGCGTTGGTATGAGCGGCTGGAAAACTGTCAAAGCCAGACGTTTGCTGACCACCTTATCGCGGATTGGCTGGAGGGTTAAACGACAGACAGGCTCACATAAAATCCTGGAACGCCCCGGCTGGCCTGACGTTATCTTTGCTTTTCACGATACAGATGAAATTGGGCCGAAGATGTTGGCAAGGGTGGCAAAGGTGACAGGCTTGACACCCGAAGACATATAGAGGCGTGCTTGAGAAAGCGCGTCTCTCTTTATAAGAGCAGACTTTGACCAACGTACACACTTTTCGTGCCCCATCGAAAATCCCGGCGGAGGCGGAGCCTTCATCCGCATCCCCTTCGACGTGGAGCAGGCCTTCGGCAAGAAGCGCGTGCCGGTTAAGGCAACCATTGACGGCGAGCCTTACCGCGGCACACTGGCCGTTTCGCCCCGGCGAGCCGGGTCTCGCGGCCCGAACGGGGTGCGGATGGGCGAGCCGTGTCATATTATGATTGTGCTGAAAGAAATCCGCGAGAAGATCGGCAAAACCTTCGACGACGAAGTGGAAGTGACGCTGGAGGAAGATACCGAACCGCGCGTGGTCGAAGTCCCTCCGGATTTCCAGCAGGCGTTGGATCAAGACCCGGTTGCGAAAGCCGCCTTCCAGAAGATACCCTACACCCACCAGCGGGAATACGTGCGCGCCATACTGGAGGCAAAGCGTGAAGAAACCCGCCGCAGCCGGATCGCGAAGGCCATCGAGATGCTAAAGGTGAAAAAGTAATTCCATGTATCGCCTTATCCGCCCGTTCCTCTTCCGTCTCGATCCCGAGGCCGCCCACGCCCTCACGCTTTACGTTTTACGCTTTACGGGCGTACTGCCTCCCTTGAATTGGGCAATCAGCCAGTTCTTCAACGCACCTGAAAAACCAGTACAGGCCTTCGGGCTGACCTTCCGCAACCCGGTCGGTCTGGCAGCTGGCTACGACAAGGACGCGGTCGCCGTGCGCGGACTGGCGGCCCTCGGTTTCAGCCACATCGAGGTCGGGACGGTTACGCCGCGTCCGCAGGCGGGAAATCCCAGGCCGCGCGTCTTCCGGCTGGTGGAGGATCAGGCGGTCATCAACCGCATGGGATTTCCGGGGAAAGGCGCGGAATATGTTGCAATGTCATTGCGAGGAGCGCAGCGACGAAGCAATCCCCGCGCTGGCGAGGAGATTGCTTCGCCTGCTTCGCAGGCTCGCAATGACACGATTATCGGCGTGAATCTTGGGAAAAACAAAGACACGCCGTTGGAAAACGCCGCCGAAGATTACCTGTCGCTCATGCGTACTTTTGCTCCCCTGGCTGATTACCTTGCTATCAACATCAGCTCGCCCAACACGGTTGGCCTGCGCCGTCTTCAAGGACGCGAGATGCTGGAGACCTTGCTCGAGGCAATTGCAGAAGAGCGCATACGGCTCCCCTCTCCTTCCAGGAGAGGGGCTGGGGGTGAGGTCCGAGGTATGCCCATTTTAGTGAAACTTGCGCCAGATTTAGGTGATGCAGAATTAGATGACGCAGTCGGGGTTATCCTTAACAACAAAATGGACGGCGTCATCGCTACGAATACCACGCTGGGACGCGAGGGGCTGCGATCAAAGCGCCGGGAAGAAACTGGCGGCTTGAGCGGCAGCCCGCTCCGGGTCCGCAGCGAAGCGGTGCTGCGCGTGGTAGTGAAAAGGATCGAAGGGAGAATCCCTGTTGTCAGTGTGGGTGGGATTATGACCCCAGAAGACGCCAAACGCCGCCTGGACATGGGGGCGGCGCTGGTTCAAGTCTATACCGGCCTGGTCTACGCCGGGCCGGGGATGGTGCAGAAAATCATACGGGCGGTTTGACCGCCCGTATTCTTATCGCGCTGGCCGCAAGGCAAGCTGAGGTTTCTCGCGGGGATTTGGGAAGAAGTCGGCAGGGAGGGAGAAGGGCGTAGAGCTCGTGCCGGTGCCGATTGTGCCATACGGAATGTAGAATAGCTGGGTCGGACTATTCGCGCCCAGGCGGATGTCCTGGAAGGCAAAGGCGATGTAATTCCCATCCGGGCTCCAGCGCGCATCACGGTAACAACAGGTGCTGCCGAGGGGATCGAGAGAATCAGCATTGTGAGTTTCCAGGTTGTAAATGTACAAATAGCCATAGCCATCATTGCGATAGTGACTATTCAGCAGGAATAACGTCATGCCATCCCAGTTGAAGGAGGGGATGACGGGATTACTACTGAAACCGGTCATGCTGAAGCGTGAGGCGGGGAAGATATCTACCCTATTAGGCTCAGCGGCAGAGCAGCGGTGGATATCCAGCACATACACCATCTCTTCTATGAGACCGCTATCGCCCACGCCCTGGATGACGACGGCGATCTTCTGCCCGTCATTCGACCAGCGCACGCCTTTGGTTGCCAATTTGGTGTAAGTGAGACAACCATTCATGGCCGCCAGCTCGATGTGTGAACGCGCCTGCGATAGCTTATCAAGGTCAAATGGAACGACATAGAGTTCACGGTTCAGGCTGATGGCGACCTGCGCGCCGTCCGGCGAGAACTGGAAGGCTTCCAGGTAATCTGCAGCGATGAAGCAGGTCAGTGTGGATAACTCTTTGGTCTTGATGTTCACGATCTGGATGCACTTGCCGGTGATGTACAACACGCCCTCGCCGTCTGGCATCCATTGCAGATCGTGCTTTTCGGCGCCATCGGTGGTCAACTGGCTCAAACCGTCGCCGTCCACGCCCATGACCCAGACGTTGTTAGCGTTCAGGAAGGCGATCATGTCTGCGCCGCCGAGCATGGGGAGACTGGCAACTGTCGGCGTGAAGCTGGGAGTAGCCATATTCGTTGGGGCGGATGGGGGGGTAACCATATTGGTTGGTCCAAGGGCAAGAGGCAGCGAGGCAGTTTCGGAGGGGAGCAATGTGATATTTGTCGAAGAAGCTGGAATTGCTATCGTCTTTGTTGCGAGGGCTTTCGTTGGAAAGAGGGTGAACGGCAATAACCCAGGGATAAATAAGAAGACAGAGAGCATGCCTGCACATAACAGAACAGTCGCCGCGCCGAGGCCGATCCACAGCCTGGTCTTTTTGCGCGGCGCGCTTACCGGACCTGGAACTTCGATGCGGTTTTTAAGCTGCTCACTACGCTTGGCAACCACGGTCTGAGCCGTCGGAATGCGCGGCATACCTAGCAGGGTCTTTGGATCCAGTGCCTCACCGCGTTCGATGGCGCTCAAGGTAGCCGCCAGTTCGGCGCAGGTGGCGAAGCGCGCCTGTTTATCCTTCGCCATAGCCTTTTGGATGACCGCCTCGATCGCCTGCGGCAGGTTGGAGTTGACATCCAGAATGTGCGGCACTGGCTCGGTGATGTGCTTGACGACCACGCCCATGGGCGTATCGGCCTTGTAGGGCGGCTTGCCGCTAAGCATCTCGAAGAGGATCACACCCAGGGCGTAGATATCCGAACGCCAGTCCACTGGTTCACCCTGCGCCTGTTCCGGACTCATGTAGGTGGGTGTACCGATGACGGCACTGCCGGTAAGGTTGGCCTGAGCCTCGGATAGCTTGGCGATGCCAAAGTCGGAAACGTAAGGTTCGTTGAGTCGGTCGAAGAGAATATTCCCAGGCTTCAGGTCGCGGTGGACGATGTTTCTAGCGTGGGCTTCGTCCAGGCCAGGGGCAAGGCGTTCAAAAATCCGGGCTGCTTCCTTGACCGTGATAGGGCCTTGGTTCATCCGGTCGGAGAGCGAGCCGCCGGTCATGTTGCGCATGACGAAATACGGCTGGCCGTCTTCCTCGCCGTAGTCATAGACTGGGACGATGGCCGGGTGTTCCAGCATGGCGATGGTCTTGGCTTCGCGCTCGAAGCGGGCGCGGAACTGCGGGTCGTGCAGCATTTCGCGCGGCAGGACTTTGATCGCCACATCACGCTCGAAGCGCGGGTCATAGGCCTGATAGACCGTAGCCATGCCACCGCGGCCAAGCTCGGCCTTGATCTCGTAACGTCCGATCTTCTCTGGATCCATACCGCCTAGTATAGCAACGTATAGGGTGAAACGCAAGCACTTTGAGAACGCCAAAGGACTCCGCCGAAAAAGAGTTCACCAATTTCTGTAAAAAGCAGTATAATTTTTTCGCCGCCCCAGTAGCTCAAAAGGACAGAGCAGGGCACTCCTAAGGCCAAGGTTGTGGGTTCGATTCCCGCCTGGGGCACAAATTAAGCCTTGCGAAGGTTTAAAACCTTCGCAAGGCTTTTCGAATCTTGAGGAATTTCTGGCTGGTTTGCGTTTTGAACAGAGGGGAAAACTAGAAGAGTAACCATTTGAATCTCGTTGATTCAATTCACGCCAAGAATCATCCCTTTCCATTTATTTCTACTGTTTCCATAACCTACATAATTTGGGAGAATCGCGACCAACATGTTGATAACAGAAGCGGTTAGTAACATAAACAGCCATTTGTTTAATAAGAGTTCTTCGGAAATAATTCAAAAATATTACTTGCCACATCAATCATTTCGTAGTCAAAGGTAATCAGGTAGGGTATCACGGGTGATTTATAGTATGTGGATGGTGACATATGAATTAATGTTCAAAATCTGACGTCCATATTTCGAAGCAGAAGGGAAATACCAAATATAACCTTATGCCTGCAGTTCAGACATCGTATCTGCAGACACGTTAGGAAAATAGAAAAATATGCACAAGGGTCCATGACCCGCATGGCCTCGTCCTTATACGCGCCGGAAGCCAGGGTGGCCAAATCCCCGCCACCCGCTTTTACCACTTCCTGGCGAGTGATGCCCGGTGCAAAAGCTGGTTCCCACATCACACCAAAGTCGATTATCAGGATTTCGAGGCCATTTTTCTCGATCAACTCCTTAGAATGGTCTATAATTAATCTATGTCTACGCCAATTTTAGCCACAAAATTGTATATCCCCCCACCTCGGTCTAAAATTGTCCTCCGCCCCCGCCTGATCGAGCGGCTGAACGAGGGCCTCTCTGCGAGCCGCAAACTGACCCTCATCTCTGCCCCCGCCGGCTTTGGCAAAACCACGCTGGTCAGCGAATGGGTCGCTGTTTGTGAACGACCGGTCGCCTGGCTGTCACTGGACGAAGGGGATAACGCCCCCACGGGCTTTCTGGCTTACCTCGTCGCTGCTTTGCAGACGCTTGCCCTGAGTAACGTCGAAGGGATTGTGGCGAATACCGGAGCAGGGGTGTTGAGGATGCTCCAATCTCCTCAGCCACCGCCAATTGAATCGATTCTGACGGTCCTGCTCAACGAGATCACCGCCCTCCCGGATAATTTCGTCCTCGTCCTTGAGGACTACCATGTGATCGATTCCAAACCGGTTGACGAAGCCCTCACCTTTCTGCTCGAGCATCTGCCGCCCCGGATGCACCTGGTCATCACCACCCGTGAGGATCCCCATCTGCCCCTGGCCCGGTTACGCGCCCGGGGCCAATTGACCGAGTTGCGCGCCGCCGATTTGCGTTTTACCCCCGCCGAAGCCTCCGAATTTCTCAACCAGGTGATGGGTCTAAACCTCTCTACAGAAGATATTACTGCACTGGAAGCCCGCACCGAAGGCTGGATTGCCGGCCTGCAACTGGC
>JALHUM010000247.1 GCA_022865905.1 Anaerolineales bacterium
GGCGTTCTTCCCGTTCAGCGGTTGGAAGGATAGTTTCTTCGGCGACCTGCATGGCCAGGGCAAGCATGCCATTGAGTTCTTTACGCAGACCAAGGTCGTGATCGAGCGCTGGCCCAAAGAGTGGTCGCGTAAATTCTAATGATGGCCTAACCCTCGTTCCCCCTTCCCTAAGAGGGAAGGGGGCAGGTCGTGGAAGGAGGTACCGCGTATTTCAAGTATTCCTCTAGGATTTTGATGGCAAAATCTGCAACTCATACAATAACCAACTTTTTTAGAGGAGGAATGCACTATGCCTGAACAAATGGTGTTTGCTCGTAAGGCCAGCGGTCTGGTGCGCGGCCTATCGTTTATAGATGCTTTCGGCGTTGGCTTCATGAACCAGGGCCTGACACCCAGCATGTGGGTGATGATCAGTTTCGGCCTGGGCGTGTATACCGGCGGCAACCTGATCTGGGCCACGCTGATCTCGGCGCTGCTGTGCGGCGTCGGCTTTTCGCTGGTCTGGGGTATCCTGGGCGGCTCGATGCCGCGCTCCGGCGGCGAGTACATCTACAACTCGCGCATCATCCACCCGATCATCGGCATCGCTGAATCCTTTGGCAATGCCTTCGTGTGGATCATGTGGATTTACATTCTGGCTCCCTGGACGGTGGATCCCGGCCTGGTCATGATGTTCGAGTTCCTGAACCTGCCGGCTGCAGCCGAGTTCTGCACCCAGCCGATTGCTTTGTTCCTTATTGCCAGCCTGGTGAACCTCATTGCCCTTTTGTTCGTTGTTTTTGGCGTGAAGGTCTTTGCAAGAGTGCAAAAGGTCATCATGGTGCTGGGCATAACGGGCTGCACGGTCATCCTGCTGGTGTTCACCTTCACCTCGCACGATGCCTTCATCCTAGCCTGGAACAACCTGGCGGCGCAGTTCGGATCCGTTGATTACGAGGGATTCCTGATGGCGGCGCGGGCGGCAATCGCGGATGCCGGCGGCGTCCTGCCCAAGACCTGGAACTGGTTCGACACCCTGGGTGTGATGGTGGCAGGCTCGTGGCTGTTCGCCTACAGTTATTGCATCACGTTCATTGCAGGTGAGGTCAAGCGCCCCGATAAGACCATCATCCTGGCTAATCTGTCTGCCATCCTTGTGCCGGCGGCCTTCATGGTTTGGCTGGCTGCCGCCCTATACAATTCGGTCGGCTTCGAGTTCCTCTCAGCCACGGCCTGGGTGGATAACATGGGCGAGGGACTGGCGGGCTACACGCTGCCCTGGGCGCCGAATTTCGTTGGACTTGCGGCGGTCATCAATCACAACCCATTTGTGGTGTTCATGATGGCAATGTCGTTCATTGTATTCAACCTGTGGTGGGTGGCGCTCTCCTACCTGGCCTTCCCGCGCATCCTGTTTGCCTGGGGCATGGACCGCATGGGCCCGAAGTGGTTCGCCGATATTGACTACCGTTGGGCTTCACCGGTCAAAAACCACATTCTATGCTTCATCCTGGGCGAGATCGGGATTGCGATCTACGCTTTTGTCATGGACCCGATGACGGGACTCTCCGTGACGGGCATGGAGATCGTCTCGGTGTTTGGCATCACCGCCCTGGCTGCGGCCATCTTCCCCTTCTCGAAGAAAGCCAAGCACATCTGGGAGTCCTCGCCCTATAAGAACTGGAAGATTTTGGGCATTCCAGTCGTGACCATCGGCGCGGCCTTCAACTTGGTCTACCTGGGAATCCTCTTCTATTTCTTCTTCTTCATGAAGGAAATGGGAGAGCAGGAACTGGTCAAAGGCTCTCTGATCCTGTACGCGATCATCTGGGGTCTTGGCATCGCCTGGTACTTCTACTGGAAAGCGCGCAACAAGAAAGTTGGCGTGGATATCAACATGACCTTCGGCGAGCTGCCGCCTGATTGAACCTCACCCCATCCCCCTGTGCCCCCTTCCCCTCCCCTACAGGGGAGGGGAAGGGCGTTGGGGGTAGGTTCTAAAGAAGCACATACTGGCCAAACCAATCAAAATATTTTTCGTGACCGACGTTCACGGCTCGAATACGTGTTATCGTAAGTTTTTGAATGCACTCAAGGTCTATAACGTTGACGTAGGTATTTTGCTGGGCGACTTGACTGGCAAGGTCATGGTGCCGCTGGTCGAAAAAGCCGGCGGCGGCTGGGAAACCACCCTGATGGGCACGCATACGGAATGCGCCATGCAGGATGAATTAGAAAAACTCAAGAAGACCATCGAGATGATGGGCTACTACTGGGTTCACCAGACGCCGGAGGAGTTCCACACCTTCAAGGCTGACCCCAAGAAAGTAGATATGTTGTTCAAGCAATTGATGCTGGCGCGCCTGAAAGAGTGGATTGCACTGGCCGACGAACGCCTGGCCGGTACAAGTTACAAAGTGTACATGGCAGCCGGCAACGACGATCACTTCGAGGTGGATCAGGTAATAGAAGATTCAGCCGCGATCGTCAATTGCAATAATAAGAATGTACCTGTTGGTGAACATGAGATGATCACTTTCTCATGGGCGAACCCGACTCCCTGGAACACACCCCGCGAGAGACCGGACGAGGAACTGGAGCCGATGCTGGAAGAGTTGATTGCTAAGGTGAAAGATAAATCGAGCGCCATTTTCAATTTCCATGCACCGCCCTATGGTTACGCCCTCGACCTGGCTCCCAAATTGGACGAGAACCTAATCCAGGCCGCTGACCAAAAAATCCACGTCGGCAGCCGCGCGGTGGCGAAGATGATCGAGAAATATCAGCCGTTGATTGGCTTGCACGGGCACATCCACGAATCGCGCGGCGCCCAAAAAGCGAAGCGTACGCTGCTCATCAATCCTGGTAGCGAGTATTCGGAAGGCATTCTGAAAGGTGCGGTGATCATGCTGGAAAAAGACAAAGTGAAGGATTACGTTTTCACGTCTGGATAGGAGTGGCGCATGATCCCCGATAGAAAATTCAGACTACCCAAGGATATCCCGCTTGAGGAATATCCAAAGCCGGAAGCCTATCTGGACGAAGCCCGTCGCCTGACAGATGAAGCCCAAGAGAAGGACATCATCCTGCGTGTGATGGGGCCGATTGCCATCCATTACTATTTCCCGGACTACGTGGACCTCTACCGGCGTATGGAGCGCCTGGGCGAGTGTGTCTTCACGGATATTGATTATGCCGGTTATGGAAAGCAGCGCAACAAACTGGTACCCTTCTTCAAGGCTCAGGGTTATGAGCTGGAAAAACGGGCGGCCATGCTCAGCGGCGGGACGCGGCTCATCTTCTTCAGCAACCGCATCCCGATGATTGACGTGTTCTTCGATAAGCTGGATTACAACCACCCGATTGATTACCGCGGGCGGCTGGAGAACCATCCCTATTGCGTCTCGCTGACCGACCTGCTGCTGCAAAAATTGCAGATCGTCCAGATCAACGATAAAGACTTGAAAGACGCCATGCTGCTCTTGTTGGCCGCGCCGGTGGGCGAAAGCGATAAAGACAGCATCAACGTCAAGTATCTGGCAAAGTTGTTCGGAGACGATTGGGGCTTTTATTACACTTCCACGATCAACCTGGGGCGCATCAAGGAAGCCATGACTGGCGTTAAGGCATTGACCGACGACCAGCGCGCCATTATCGGCGAGAAGGTGGATTACCTTTGCCAGTACATTGAGTCCGCGCCCAAATCCGGCAAATGGAAAGGTCGCGCCAGGGTCGGCGCGAGTAAGCCCTGGTACAACGAGGTTTCGGATTGGTGATTTTGACCCAACCCCCCTCACCCCCCTTCCCTGTAGGGAAGGGGGGTGAGGGGGGACAAGTCTAAAGGAGCATCCTATGCCACAATCACTCAATGATGCCATTGCCTATTCGCAGCGTTGGCTTGGAATTATTCAGCAATCAGAAGTTTCTGAGGCAGAAGGCAAGCAAATAAGCGAGGACTCAAAAATTAACTTTGCCGAGCATTTCAACAAAGGGTGGTTGGAATATCGTAAATCTGTGACCGAGGCTGGAGATTGGGCCGCCACCGAGTGGACCGGTTCGGGCGCGATCTTCCGGGATGTGCTCGGTCGCGAGTACATTGACTGCCTGGGCGGCTACGGTATGATGAATCACGGTTGGAGTCATCCGGACGTGGTTGCGGCTGTGCGGGCGCAATTGGGACGCACACCCATGCCCAGCCAGGAACTGATTGACCCGCTGCGCGGCGTGCTGGCAAAATTGATGGCCCAGATCACGCCGGGCGACATCAAATATAGTTTCTTTGCCGCCAGTGGAACCGAGGCGATCGAGGGTTCGATCAAGCTTGCCAAGATGTACACGCAAAAGCCCGGCTTCATTGTTGCGACGAAAGCCTTTCACGGCAAGACGATGGGTTCCCTCAGCATGTTGGGCAAATCCGACTACCGTGTCCCGGCGGGCATACTCTACGGTGGGCCGGTTTATCACGTTCCTTTTGGAGACGCGGATGCCGTGGAACGGCAATTAGAGATTTGCCAGAAGGTCGGGATCGGCATCGCTGCGGTGCTGTTCGAACCGATCCAGGGCGAGGCTGGTGCCATCGTCCCGCCGGATGACTTCTGGCCGCGCGTCCGTGAGGCGACCAAACATTACGGGGTGCTGCTCATCGCCGACGAAGTCCAGACCGGCATGGGCCGCACCGGCAAACTGTGGGGCGTGGATCACTGGAACGTCGTGCCGGACATTTTGGCGGTTGCCAAATCGCTGGGCGGGGGTGTGATGCCTGTCAGCGCCTTTTGCTCGACCGAAGAGATCTGGCAGTGCATGATGTACCCGAATCCATTCATCCATACAACCACCACGGGCGGCGGCGCGCTGGCCTGTTCGGCAGCCATTGCATCCATCCATGTCACGTTGCGCGACCGGCTGTGGGAACAGGCTGCTACCAAGGGCGATTACCTCATACCGAAGTTGAAGGAACTGGCAGAGAAATATCCGCAGATCTATAAGGATATTACCGGCAAGGGCCTGCTCATCGGTATGCACTTCCAGACGCCGGAAATTGGCTATAAGGTAGCGGCCGAGCTGTTCAAACGGGGCGTGCTGGTGGCCGGGACGCTAATCAGCGCGCAGACCATCCGTATCGAGCCGCCGCTGGTCATCACCTATGAACAAATTGACGCCGTTTTGGAGCGGTTGGCCGAGGCTTTGAAATCGGTAAGTGGGAGTATTGTATGAGCGATTTTGCGGTTGAGCTGCGTGACATCGTCAAGATCTTTCCGACCCCCGAAGGCGGCCAAGTAAAGGCTGTTGACCATGTCACAATCCATATCAAGCAAGGCGAATTCTTTTCGCTCTTAGGGCCTTCTGGTTGTGGTAAAACCACATCGTTACGCTTGATGGCCGGCTTCGAGTGGCCAACGGATGGCGAGGTGTGCATCAATGGGAAGTTGATGGGCCGAACGCCGCCTTATTTACGGCCAGTCAACACTGTTTTTCAGAGTTACGCCCTCTTCCAGCACATGACCGTGTTCCAGAACGTGGCTTTCGGCCTGGAGATGGAGAAAGTTCCGAAAGCGGAAATCGCGCGCCGGGTTAACGAAGCCTTGGAAATGGTCAAGCTGACCGGCATGGGCCGCCGCAAGCCGAAGCATCTTTCCGGCGGTCAACAGCAGCGCGTTGCCCTGGCGCGTGCGCTGGTCAAGCGGCCTGAGGTGCTCCTACTGGACGAACCGCTGGGCGCGCTAGACTTGAAGCTCCGCAAGGAGATGCAGTTGGAACTCAAAGCCTTGCAGGAACAGGTCGGCATAACCTTCGTTTACGTGACCCATGACCAGGAAGAAGCCCTGACCATGTCCGACCGCATTGCGGTGATGAGCAAGGGCAAAGCGTTGCAGATTGGTTTGCCGGTAGAAATTTACGAGCGGCCAAACTGCCGCTTTGTAGCCGATTTCATCGGCGAGACGAACTTCCTGACGGGAACAGTGAAGAGAGTGTCGAAAGAGAAGGTCGCCGTATTCATTCCTGCTCTTTCGACGGAAATCGAGGGCATCGGGCATGGAAGCTTTTCGGTCGGGCAGAATGTGGCTGTATCCGTCCGACCAGAAAAGATCCGCCTGGCAGACGACGATGGGAAGCCTGTCAGCGGCTTGAGAGGCACCGAGAACCTTTTACGCGGCAAAGTCGTGACGACCGCTTATATCGGTTCGGATACGCGTGTTGACCTGGATTTGGGCAACGATGTCCGCTTACGGGCATGGGAGCAGAACGATATTTCTACCCTCGATCCGGAGGCGTATTACGCCAATGAGGATGCAGTGCGGATCTATCTGCCTTGGGAGAACACCTTGGTGATGTTGGAGGATGCGTCATGAAAACGGCGCGAGTTCCGGATAAAACCGTCCGCCGGTTTTCGCTCACAAAAACGTTGCAGGAAAGCCCGGTTGCCCAAGGCCTCTTCCTTATGGGACCGACGAACACCTACCTGATCGTGTTCATGGTCATCCCCCTCATCCTGGTAACAGTATTGAGCTTCCTGTCACGCGGCACTTATGGTGAGGTTGTCTACAAGTTCAATCTCGAAAATTATATTCGCCTGTTCGATACGCTTTACGCAAGAATTCTAGGCTACTCGTTGCTCGTTGGCTTTTTGACGACTTTGTTTTCACTTGTGATCGGCTATCCCATGGCATACTACATCGCCCGCGCCCCGGCTCGACAACGATCACTGCTTCTTTTCCTTATCCTGCTGCCGTTCTGGACGAACTTCATCATCCGCATTTATGCCTGGATCATGATCCTGCGCTCGGAGGGATTCCTGAATTCGTTCTTGCAATGGGCTGGTATTATCCATGAGCCGCTGAACATTCTATATACGCCGACTGCTGTGCTGATTGGCATGGTGTATGAGTTCCTGCCTTTCATGGTATTGCCACTGTATACCTCGCTCGAGAAGATCGAGAATGCCCAACTCGAAGCGGCTGCAGATTTAGGTGCTCCGCCCTGGAAAGCGTTCCTGCGCGTTACTTTGCCGCTCAGCGTGCCTGGGATGATTGCCGGCACCATCCTGGTCTTTATCCCGGCGATGGGCATGTTTGTCGTCCCAGATTTAATGGGTGGCGCAAAGACGATGTTGATCGGCAACGTCATCCGCAACCAATTCCTGACCGCGCGTGATTGGCCGTTCGGCGCAGCAGCCTCCATGCTTCTCATGCTCTTGACGATGGTGTTTACGTTGTATTACACCCGCAAGGCAGGCTTCGGCGAGGAGCTGCTGTTATGAGCGAGAAGAAACCCGCCCTCTGGCTGCGTATTTACACCTTTTTGGTGTACGCCTATATTTATATTCCGATCCTCATCCTGATCATCTTCTCGTTCAACAAGCAGAAGCTGAATATCCGTTGGGAGGGATTTACACTTCAATGGTACGAGAAGCTTTTCAACGATAATCAGGTGCTCCTGGCTACCAAGAACACGTTGCTTATCGCGGTTATCTCCACGCTGGTAGCCACCGTGATCGGCACGATGGCGGCCCTGGCGCTGCAACGGTATCATTTTCCTGGCTATGCTGCTTCAGAAACCCTGATGTACATTCCGATTGTTATCCCGGAAGTGGTCATGGGGATATCGCTTTTGGCGTTTTTCGCCTTGATCAAATTCAAGCTGGGGTTAGCGACGATCACCCTATCCCACATCGCGTTCAATATACCTTTCGTGACCCTTGTCGTCCGGGCGCGTTTGCATGGATTCGATAAATCCATCGAAGAGGCTTCCATGGATTTAGGCGCCAACGAGCTAATCACATTTTGGCGAGTGACGCTCCCCACCATCATGCCGGGTGTGCTTTCAGGCGCGATGTTGGCGCTCACCTTATCCCTCGACGATTATGTGATCACCTACTTCACTGCTGGGCCGGGATCAACCACACTCCCATTACGGATTTTCTCGATGGTACGTTTCACGGTCACGCCTGAAGTCAACGCGTTGTCCGCGCTTTGGGTGGCGATCGTGTTCGTAATCCTATTAATCAGCGAGTATGCCCAACGCCGCAGGGCATGATCGCCAAGTTCGATTCGCAAGGAGGAAGATGATGAAGAAATACCGTATAGCAACCCTGTTCATTCTGGTGGCGCTCTTGCTGGTCGCGTGCGGCGGCCAGAAGGCTTCCAATGTGTTGAACCTGTATGCCTGGTCGGAATACGTCCCTCAAGGGCTGTTGGATGATTTCACCGCGCAAACCGGCATCAAGGTCAACTACGACACCTATTCTTCCAACGAAGAGCTGCTTGCTAAGTTACAAGCTGGGGCTTCAGGGTACGACGTGATCATCCCCAGCGATTACACCGTGGCCATCATGATCAAGCAAGGCATGTTGGAGGAACTTGACCACTCTAAGATCCCTAACTTTGTCAACATTGACAATCGCTTCACCAACCCCGACTTCGATCCTGGTGACAAATACACCGTCCCGTACCAATGGGGAACGACCGGCCTGATGTACGATAAGACGAAGGTGCCGTTCGAACCCACCCATTGGGCGGACTTGTGGGACCCGGCCTTTGCCAACCGCCTGGTTGCTCTCGATGACGGGCGCGAGATCATCGGTGTGGTGCTGCAAACGCTCGGTTATGACAAGAATACGGTTGACCAGGCGCAACTCGAGGAAGCCAAGCAGAAGTTGCTCGAGTTGAAGCCAAACATTCGCTTGTTCGATAGCGATAGTCCGCATACCGCGCTGCTGAACGGCGAGGCCTGGGCTGGTATCACCTGGAATGGTGACGCTGCGCTGGCCTTTCGGGAGAACCCGGATATCGTCTACATTTGCCCGCAGGAGGGCTGTGGAATCTGGTTCGACAACCTGGCCATTCCGAAAAATGCGCCTCATAAAGATGCAGCCCTGGCGTTCATCAACTATGTCCTCAGCCCCAAAGCCAGCGTTATGATTACGGAGGAATTCCCGTATTCCAGCCCGAACACGGCTGGCTTGGAATATTTGAAGACGTATGACGCGGCGCTCTATCAATCCTACATGGATTTCTCGGGCACCAACCCGTCGGATGATTTTCTCGCCCACGCCACACCCATCCGGGATGTGGGTGATGCGACCACGCTGTATGACCGCATTTGGACCGAGATCAAAGGCGAAGAGTAAGAGAATTCATTTGCGGCGTATACATATCTGGTCGCTCTGAGAGGGGCGGCCAGGTATGTTGATGGTATCATTCTGGAGATCATATAAAGAGATAAATTCAAAGCAAAAGGAGACTAGAAAATGAAAGTTCTACTCGTTGGCGTCGGCGGGGTGGGGGAGGCGATTGCCCAGATCGCCAGACCGCATGCATGGGTCGAACAGATCGTGTTAGCCGATTACAACCTGGATCGTGCGAAGGAAGTCCAGGCCAAGCTAAGGGATGGGAAGCGGTTTCCGGTCGAGTTTGTGGACGCAAACAAGCAGGAAATGATCGAGGACTTGGCAAAGAAGTATACCGTTGACTTGATCATGAATGCCTGCGACCCGAGCTTCAACGTGCCGATGTTCGACGCGGCCTACCAGGTGGGCATTAATTACATGGATATGGCGTTGACCCTTTCCGAGCCGCATCCGCAAGAACCTTTCAAGAAAGCCCATATCAAGCTGGGCGATTACCAGTTCGAGCGCGCCAGGAAATGGGAGGAAAAGGGATTGCTGGCGCTGGTTGGTATTGGCGTAGAGCCTGGCATGGCGGATGTCTTCGCTCGTTATGCCCAGGATCATCTCTTCGACGAGATTGACGAGATCGGCATCCGGGATGGTGCTAACATCGAGGTGAAAGGTTATGAATTTGCGCCGAACTTCTCGATCTGGACGACCATCGAAGAGTGCCTAAACCCGCCCGTCGTCTGGGAAAAAGACAAGGGATGGTTCACGACCGAGCCGTTCTCCGAGCCGGAAGTGTTCGAGTTCCCTGGAGGCATCGGCAAAGTGGAAGTGGTCAACGTCGAGCACGAGGAAGTGTTACTCATACCGCGCTGGGTCAAGACCAGGCGCGTCACTTTCAAGTATGGGCTGGGCGACCAATTTATCGGCGTCTTGAAAACCTTGCACATGATCGGCCTGGACAACAAAGAGCCGATCAATGTCAAGGGCGTAATGGTCGCGCCGCGCGACGTGGTGGCGGCCTGTCTGCCCGATCCAGCCCACCTGGGCGACCGGATGTTCGGCAAGACCTGCGCCGGGACATGGGTGAAGGGTATGAAAGACGGCAAGGAGAGGCAGGTCTATCTCTACCAGGTGGCTGACAACGAAGAATGTATGCAAACCTGGGGCTGCCAGGCCGTCGTCGCGCAGACAGCCTTCAACGCGGTTATTGCCTGGGACCTGGTCGAGCATGGCCTGTGGAAGGGCGTCGGTGTTCTCGGTCCGGAAGTGTTCGATCCGGTGCCTTTCATGGAAAAGATGGCCGAGTATGGTTTCCCGTACGGCATCAAGGAAATGTAGGTTAAATTGACCGGAGGTGTGCTAATGAAAGTTTTACTCGTGGGTGTAGGGGGTGTAGGCGAGGCGATAGCGGTAACAGCCAAGCGCCGTCCCTGGCTCGAAAAGATGGTGCTGGCTGATTACAGCCTGGCGCGCGCTCTGGAAGTGGCACAAAAGCTGGGCGAGGCAAACAGGTTCCCTGTCGAGCAGGTGGACGCCGGTGAAAAACAACGGGTCATCGAAATTGCGCGCAAACATAACGTTGACCTGTTGATGAACGCCGTTAACGTGGACTTCACCGATTCGCTCTTTGATGCAGCCTTCGAGTATGGCTGTGACTATATGGATATGGCGATGACCGGTCTAGGCGCGGAGATGGGAAGCCGTCAGCTTGCCAGCAACGCGGCCTGGGAAAAGAAAGGTTTATTGGCGATCCTGGGCATGGGCGTAGACCCGGGCGTTTCCGACATCTTCGCCAAATATGCCGAGCAACATCTATTCGACGAGGTTGAGGAGATTGGCGTCCGCGATGGCGCGGCATTGGAAATTGCCGGCTACGATTTTGCTCCCGCGTTTTCGATTGCGGATACGCTTGAAGAGTGCACCTCGCCGCCGGTCATCTGGGAGAAGGATAAAGGCTGGTTCACCACCGAGTTATTCTCGGAACCCGAGATCTTCGAGTTCCCGGAGGGGATTGGCCCGTTGGAATGCGTAAACGTGGAGCATGAGGAAGTGGTGCTGATCCCGCGCTGGGTCAAGACGAAACGGGTCACGTTCAAATATGCCCTGGGCGATAAATTCATCCATGCCATCAAGATTCTGCACATGCTTGGGCTTACCAGCAAAGTGCCGGTAAACGTCAAGGGCGTGAAGGTCGCGCCGAGTGAAGTGGTCGCAGCTTGTTTGCCCAACCCGGCCCACCTGGGCGACAAGATGACTGGTAAAACCTGCGTGGGCACCTTGGTCAAAGGGATGAAGGATGGCAGGAAACGCCAGGTGTATCTCTACCAGAGCACTGACAATGCCGAGAGCATGGGAAAATACGGCTGCCAGGCGGTTTCATGGCAAACGGGCGTGTGCCCGGCGATTGCCATGGAATTGCTGGCCGAGGGCATCTGGAAAGAGAAGGGAGTCCTGGGGCCTGAAGCCTTTGATCCGGTTCCCTTCCTGGAGAAGATGCCCGAGTTCGATTTCCCCTATGGGATCAGGGAGATGTGAGCCTTAAAATAACCTATAATTGCAGGCGATCCTTCGTCTCCATTATTTTGCTAAGGAGGTAAACATGCCTTACGGGTATAACGGAATAATCCTGCACGTTGACCTGACGCGCGGCAAGCTCGAGGTCGAGACACCGCCCGAGGCGTTCTATCGAAAATACCTCGGCGGCAGCGCAATGGGACTGCATTACATCTTGCACGAGATGCCCGCCAGGACGGACGCGCTCAGCCCCGACAATGTGTTGACGATCATGACCGGCGTGACCACTGGCGCGGCGATTTCCGGTCAGAGCCGCGTCAACGTCAACGCCAAATCGCCGGTCAGCGGGGCGATTGGCGATTCGCAGGGCGGCGGCTTTTTCCCGGCGGAACTCAAGTTTTCCGGCTTTGACGGTATCGTCATCAAAGGTAAGTCGCCTAAGCCGGTTTACTTGCTGCTCAAAGATGGCAAAGCCGAGCTGCGCAATGCGGCGTATCTGATGGGCAAAGTCACAGGTGAAGTGGATTCCATCCTGAAGAAGGAACTCGGCGACGAGAAGATCGAGATTTTACAGCATGGCCCTGCCGCTGAGAAGGGTGTGCTGTTCTCCTCCCTGGTCAGCATGTGCAACCGCAACAATGGACGCACCGGAATGGGGTTGGTGATGGCGAGCAAGAATCTCAAAGCGGTGGTCGTGCGCGGCTCGAAGAAGCCCGAACTGGCCGACGCCAAAGCCCTGACGGCCCTTAATCGCACCGGCCCAGTTCTCATCAAAGAGAACGCTGACGTGGACGGGCTGGGCAAGTATGGCACAGCCAGTGTGGTCGTACCGCAGCACTCGTTTGGTTCGCTACCCACCCGCAACTATAACGAGGGACAGTTCGAGGGTGCGGAAGCCCTGGGTGGCGAGACTTTGTACAACACCCTGCTGGTCGGCGCGGCGGAGGGCAAGCAGGATAGCAAAGGCCGCGATACCTGCTACGCCTGTATCGTTCGCTGTAAGCGCGTGGTGGAAATCAAGGAAGGCACCTACAAAGTAGACCCGCTCTATGGCGGCCCCGAATACGAGACGCTCGCCACGATGGGTTCGTATTGCGGCGTCGGCGACCTGGCGGCGGTCTGCAAGGCGAACGAGATTTGCAACCAATACGGCGTGGATACCATCTCCTGTGGCGCGACGATTGCCTTTGCCATGGAGTGCTACGAGAAGGGCATCATCACCAAAGAGCAGACTGGCGGCCTCGAGCTTAAATTCGGCAACGCCGAAGCCTTGCTGGAGACGCTCAAGCAGATCGTCACCAACACCGGGCCGTTGGGCAAGGTGCTCTCCCAGGGTTCGGCACGCGCGGCCAAGGCCTGGGGCAAGGGCGCGGAAGAGTGCCTGGTCACAGTCAAAAACCTTGAAGCCCCGGCGCACATGCCGCAAGCCAAGCGTTCACTGGCGCTCATCTATGCCGTCAATCCCTTCGGCGCAGACCACCAGTCCAGCGAGCATGACTGGATGTACGAGGAAGGCATTGCTTCTGACCTGTATATGCAGCACCTCGCCCCGATGGGCCTGACCGAAAAGCAGGCCCCGATGAGCCTGGGCTTCGAGAAAGTCCGCTTTGCCTACCTGACCGAGTGCTTCTACAGCATGATGGACTCGCTCGAACTGTGTCAGTTCGTCTGGGGGCCGGCCTGGTGCCTCTACGGCCCGGTGGAGACGGTAGAACTTGTCCACTCAGTCACCGGCTGGGATTTCAGCGTGGACGAGCTGCTGACTGTGGGAGCGCGACGCCTCAACCTGATGCGCACGTTCAATGCCCGCGAGGGCTTCACCCGCAAGGATGACAGGCTGCCCAAGAAGTTCTTCAAGGTTCTGACCGGCGCCGGACCGACCGCTGGAATCGCTCTCGACATAGAAGAAGTCGAAGCTGCCCTCGATCAGTACTATGAGCTGGCTGGCTGGACAAACGATGGCATCCCAACTGCCGCAACGCTCAAAAAGCTCAATCTTGAGTGGGCAGCGAATTATTTGCAGGCATAACCCATTGGCCTGTAAAACGCGATGCATGATGCGTGAATCTGCGCGTATCATGCATCATGTATCACTCATCACGCATCAAGGATTACTTTCAGGTGTTCCCCATGACCCAACTCTACGAAGACAACTTCCCGCATCTTTCCCCCGTCTGGACGCGCTACACGCCCATCGTCTCTGAACGCGCCGAGGGGTGTTACATCTACGACCAGGATGGTACGGCCTACCTGGATTTCACCTGCGGCATCGGCGTGACCAACACCGGTCACTGCCATCCGAAGGTCGTTGCGGCTATTCGCGAGCAGGCTGGCTCCTTCCTGCACGCCCAGATCAATATCGTCGTCCATAAGCCGATACTCGAACTGGTGCAGGAGCTGAGGACGATTGTCCATCCCTCGATTGATGGCTTCTTCTTCAGCAACTCCGGCGCGGAGGCGCTGGAAGGCGCGGTCAAGCTGGCGCGCGCCGCCACTGGACGCACGAACGTCATTGTCTTCCAGGGCAGCTTCCACGGGCGGACATCCGGCACGATGGCGATGACCACCTCCAAGACCATCTACCGCGCCGGTTACCAGCCCCTGCCGGCCGGCGTCTTCGTCGCGCCATATCCCTATGCCTATCGCTACGGTTGGGACGGCGAGACCACCAGCCAGTGGTGCTTGGAAGAACTCGATTACTTGTTGAACTCGCAAACCGCGCCATCCGAGACTGCCGCCATCTTGATCGAACCTGTACTCGGCGAGGGCGGCTATGTGGTGCCGCCGACTTCATTCTTGAAAGGACTGCGTCAAATCTGTGATAAGCATGGCATCCTGCTCATCTTCGACGAGGTTCAGTCCGGGTTCGGGCGCACCGGCAAGTGGTTCGCCCAGGAACACTTCGGCGTCGTGCCGGACATCATGACCGTCGCCAAAGCCATCGCTTCCGGCCTGCCGCTTTCGGGCGTGTTCAGCCGCCTCGACTTGATGAAAAAGTGGACACCCGGCTCGCACGGCGGGACCTACGGCGGCAACGCGGTGGCCTGCGCGGCCGGTGTAGCGACCATCCGCGCCATACGGGATGAGGATATGATCGGTAACGCGGCCCGGCGTGGGGTCCAGTTAGTGACCGGCTTGCGAAAACTCCAGGAGGAATATCCCGCCATCGGCGACGTACGCGGCCTGGGGCTGATGGTCGCCACCGAATTCCGTACCCCAGAAAACAAGCCAGATAAAAATGCCGCTAAGACGATCATCCACGCCGCGCAAGAACGCAAGCTGCTCCTGCTTTCATGCGGCACGTATGACAATAGCATTCGCTGGATCCCGCCGTTGATCGTCACTGAGAAGCAGATCAACGATGCCCTGGGTATTTTCGGTGAAGCTTTGAAGGAAACTATAAAATAGTTCCAGGTCATAGGTTCCGGGGTGGCTATGGTAGCTGAAGAGAAGCTACCATTATCGAAGATGCGTGGAAATTAACCGCGAAGACGCGAAGAACCCCAAGAAAAACCTATATATAAGGCCTTGGCGGGCTTCGTTTCTTTGCGGGGTACCCCCGAAGTACGGGGGTTCATATCCAGGATCATTCAACTACACTCAATGGGGAGACTACCCAACCTGAAACTGGAGGTAACATGCAAATTTGGCGTATCAACGTCCGTGAACAGAGATTGAAGCGTGAACCAATCCCCGAAGCCTGGTCTCACCTCGGCGGGCGCGGACTGTCGGCGCGTATCCTGCTCGACGAGGTCGAACCGACTTGCGATCCTCTGGGGCCGCAGAATAAGCTCGTTTTTGCCCCCGGCTTGCTGGTCGGACACATGCTCTCGTCCTGCGACCGCATTTCCATAGGTGGAAAAAGCCCGCTGACGGGCGGCGTTAAAGAAGCCAACGCTGGCGGCACGACGGGTCTACAAATGGCCTTGATGGGCATCAAAGCCTTGATCCTCGAAGACCTGCCAGTCGAGCCGGGCTTGTGGGTTTTGTACCTCAGCTTGCAGGGTGCCCGCTTCGATCAGGCCGATGACCTGGCCGGTCTAGGGGTTTACGAGACGACTCGCCGCCTCCTTGAAAGATATGGCGAGAAAGTCGCCATTGCCTTGATTGGCCCTGGCGGCGAAATGAAAATGGAGGCTGCGGGGATCCAGAATCTGGACAAAGACAAAGTCCCCTCGCGCATCGCCGCCCGGGGTGGCTTGGGCGCGGTGATGGGAAGCAAGGGGCTGAAAGCCGTCGTGTTCGACGCCGCGGGCGGCCAGAAACCGCCGTTTACTCACCCGGAGGCCTATAAAGAAGCGCAGAAAGCCTATAACAAGGCCCTGATGGAACATCCGCAAACCCATGCCTACCGTGATTATGGCACGGCTGCCATGGTGCAGTTGTGCCAGCAATTTGGCTCTCTACCCACGCGCAATTTCTCCGTTGGCCTGTTCGAGCAGGCGGATGCAATCAGCGGTGAGCACATGCGTGACCTGCTGCTGGAACGCGGCAGCCCGTCCAACCCGACCCATAACTGTATGCCCGGCTGCACCATCCGCTGCTCGAACGTTTTTGGCAGCCAGGATGGAAAGGTGATTGTCACCCCGCTCGAATACGAGACCATCGGCCTGATGGGATCGAACCTGGGTATGGATTCGCTGGATACCATTGCCCGCCTGTGCTTTCAGGCCAACGATCTGGGCCTGGATTCGATTGATGTCGGCGCGGCGCTGGGCGAGGCTGCCGAGGCCGGCCAAATGGGATGGGGTGACGGGGAGCTGGCGCTGGAACTGCTGGATGAAATCCGCCGCGGCACGCCGCTGGGTCGTGTTTTGGGCAACGGCGCAGTTGCGACAGGCAGGCATTTCGGCATCGAGCACGTCCCGGCCGTCAAAAGACAGGCGATGGCCGGTTACGACCCGCGCGCCATCAAAGGGACGGGCGTGACCTACGCTACCTCGCCGCAGGGCGCCGATCATACTGCCGGACTCACGATCCGTGATAAGGTGGATCACCTCGATCCGAAAGTCCAGGTGGCTCTCTCGCGCGGCAAGCAGATCAGCATGGCTGGCTACGACACGCTTGGCGCGTGCATTTTCGCTGGCTTCGGTTTCGCTGTTTCGCCTCCAGGCACAATCGCCAAGCTGCTCAACGCCCGCTATGGCTGGAACGTTCCGGATGACATCTTGCAAGTTTTGGGGAAGGAAACGCTGAAACTGGAGCGCGAGTTCAACCGCCGCGCTGGTTTCACCGCTGAAGATGACCGCATCCCTGCCTGGATGACGCGTGAGCCTCTATCGCCGACAAATGCCGTCTTCGATGTGGCGGAAGAGGACTTGGATAGTTTGTATAACTGGTGAAACAAGACCCCCGGTGTCTGAAAGACACCGGGGGTTTACTACTTGAGCCACCAAAGAGATTCGAACTCTTGACCTGGCGTTTACGAAACGTCTGCTCTACCGGCTGAGCTATGGTGGCAGCGGCGGGGATTATACCAGCACTCGTCACGAATCAGCAAGCTAGCTAATAGAAAATACCGCACTGGCCCATGTTATACTTCCTTCCAGGAAGCGCATCCATGCCACGCATCGCCATGCTATCGTTCCATACCTGCCCGTTAGCGACCTTGGGGGGTAAAGAAACCGGCGGGATGAATGTTTACGTTCGTGACCTGACCCGGCAACTGGGTAGTATGGGCCTCCAGGTAGACGTGTTCACTCGTTCCCAGGACGAACACGTGCCCCACGTCTTACACGACCTGGGCTACGGCAACCGCGTCGTCCACGTGCCGGCCGGACCCGAGATCCCGCTCCCCAAAAAACAACTCGCTGGGTACATCCCGCAATTCGTCGAGGGCATCCGGCGCTTTTCGTCCGAAAAGGAGACCCGCTACGATCTCATCCACAGCCATTACTGGATGTCGGGCCTGGCTGCGGACGCCTTGAAAGCGGACTGGGCCGCGCCCATCGTCCACATGTTCCATACGTTGGGGGAGATGAAGAACCGCGTGGCGCGCTCCGAGGCCGAGAAGGAGGGGGCGTACCGGCTGGATGGGGAGCGGCGCGTCCTGGCCCGAGCCGACCGCATCGTCGCCGCGACGCTTGCCGAGCGAGCCCAGCTCGAGTGGTTGTACAAGGCCAATGCCCGCAAGATCACCGTCATCCCGCCGGGCGTGGATTCCAGTCGCTTTTACCCGATCCCTGTTGACGAGGCCAAGCAATTCGTCGGCGTCCCTCCAGAGAAATGCCTCTTGCTTTATGTCGGCCGGATCGAACCGCTCAAGGGCGTGGACACCTTGCTGCATGCCGTGGCGCTGTTGCGCAAGCGGAAGGCCTGCCCTAAGCAGTCGGTGTGCCTCTCGATCATCGGCGGGGAGCCGGATACCAGCCCCGAGGTGATGGATGTGGAGATGGCGCGGCTGCAGATGCTTTGTTCGCAGCTTGGCATGGATGATGTGGTGGTTTTCCTGGGAAAGCGCAGCCAGGATACGCTCCCGTATTATTATTCGGCGGCCCAGGTCGTGGTCGTTCCATCGCATTACGAGTCGTTCGGCATGGTCGCCCTGGAAGCCATGGCCTGCGGGACACCGGTCATCGCCTCGCAGGTGGGTGGGTTGGCTTTTCTCGTCCAGGATGGCGTGACCGGCTACCACGTACCGGATGACGACCCTGAAGCCTTGTGCGAAGAATTAGCCTCCTTGTTGGGTGATGAGTCGCTGCGCCGCAGCCTGGGCCGCAACGCGGCCGAATACGCCCTGAACTACACCTGGGAGAAGGTTGCGAAACAGATCATGGGAGTGTATGAGGAGTTGATGGGGGATTGAATTCGTTGCGACCGCGAAGGGCTGGCTGGGGCGGTGAAGTGGCACAACGGATGGGCTCAGCGGCAGCGGCGGAACTGGCGAGACTCTATCCATTATCGCGCCGCTTCTGGAAACGCGCAGCGGGTACGCTGTCGCGTTCAGGCGGTTGTTCGGGCTTCCTATTCTCTCAGGAGCATGAGGTCATAGAGATCAGCCCCTGCCGCTGCTTTCACGACCCCCGGCTTGTCCATCATTTCCGAAAGAATGTCCTTCAGACGATGAATTGTGACGCCAGCTTCTTTCAATAGTGAAATCTCCTCTTCGTGTTTCACTGTCCCGACCACGAGTTCTTTCGTCCAGGAACCGGAACAAAGGCGATTCCGCAACTCCACCTTCCGGGGTTGGTTGTACTTGGCCTCGATCCATTCACGCACGCCCTGCGTCAGTTGTGCCGTGTCTCTCTTCTTTGCATTATGAGCCCCGATTCCAGTCTGTTTGCGGATGGCCGCGGGGACCTTTGTGATGTATGAAATCGGATTGATGGAGACTGTAACCTCCACATGGCGGCACTCATGACGACCGTCGGGCAACGGCCGGATTGCCAGGATGTCGATTTCATCAACGCCGACCTTGATCCCACGGATTGTGAAGTAGCCGTTTCGGTTCAGCCACTCCTCGACGACTTCTTCACCAAGCAATGACATGATTTTCCCTCATCTTCTGATGCCTGAACTCGTGATTCTACGAGCATGGTGTGTTTAATGCCGGATTTATACAAGCTCGGTGTGTTTAATACCGAGATAAATACGGGCCAGCGGCGAGCGAACCGCCTCCCGGTTGACAACCTCAAGGTAGCTGCTTATGCGCCTTTGCGCCATAATCTCCCATCCCGGATAGTATACGGCAGGCTGGTTATTCCTTCATCTTCACGTAGAACAGCGTTGAGCCGTCAATCTCCTGGGTGCGCATCTGGAAGTAATCCTTGTAGTTGGCGATCAGGCGGGAGAGCTGCCGGTGGCCGTAGGTGCGCGGGTCGAAGCCGGGGTCGAGTTGGTAGAGGGCGTTGCCCATGTGGTCGAGGCGCGCCCAGCCGTCTTCCTGCTGGGCAATTTCGTAGGCCTGGCGAATGATTGGCATCGGGTCGTTTTCATTGTCCGGTTCGGGGATGGGTGCGGAAGTTCCGGTGGGCGCGGGAGCGCTTGCGAACACGGTAGCACTGGCAGGCGTGGCGGAAGCCACAGAAGGTTTCCTGCGCGGGCCTTTTCTCGGCGTGGCAACCCGTGAAGCCTTGTGCTCGACCACCAGGTTGGAAGTGTATACGAACACGTCGCAGGCGTTGACGAATGGCTTGGGCGTCTTCTTCTCGCCGATGCCCATCACGAACACGCCCGTCTCGCGGATGCGCGTCGCCAGGCGGGTGTAGTCGCTATCCGAGGAGACCAGGCAGAAGCCGTCCACCACGCGCGAGTGCAGTATGTCCATGGCGTCAATGATCATGGCGCTGTCGGTGGCGTTCTTGCCCACTGTATAGCGGAATTGTTGAACGGGCTGGAAAGCGTGGTAGTTCAGGATATCCTTCCACGAATTCATCGAGGCCTTCGTCCAGTCGCCGTAGATGCGGCGGACGGTGACCAGCCCGTATTTGCCCGTTTCCACCAGCATTTGCTGCAGCAGGCTGGATTGGGCTTTGTCGCCGTCAATCAACATGGCGATCTTATGACGAGATAGAGAAGAGAGTTGTTCATCTGCCATACCTACATTATAAGTCAATACTGGCATTCTTTACACAATCTTCATACTGCTTTCATGTTCTCTTTATCGCCGGTGCTTATACTTCATAGCAAATATGGCACCGAAACGTGCCAAACTTTCCGAGGAGTAAACCTATGAACAAAGTTCTAAAAACCACACTGATTGTTATTGCTGCCCTGGTATTGGCTGGCGGTTCCTTGTACGCAGGCTGGGCGGTCGCCAATCGTACGCAGGTTGCCAGCCTTACACCTGCCTCTACAAACTGGGGTTATGCCTTCGCCCCTGGCATGATGGGGGGTGGTTTTGGCCATGGAGGCATGATGGGCGGCCGGACGGCGCGCGGCTATGGAAATAGCCCAGGTATGATGGGCGGCTACGGTTATGCACCTGGCTATTCGGCCAACGTCACGCCACTGACCGTTGACCAGGCCACGCAAGCGGCCCAGAAGTACCTGGCCGGTCTGAATAACGCTGACCTGAAGATCGCCGAGGTGATGATCTTCGATAACAACGCTTACGTCCGCGTGGTGGATCAAAGCACGGGCATTGGCGCGTTCGAATTGCTGGTTGACCCTGCCACGCAGGTTGCCTACCCCGAATACGGTCCGAACATGATGTGGAATCTGAAGTATGGCGACCTGAATCATCAGGGTATGATGGTAGCCCGGTTTCCGGCTACCATGATGGGCGGCCGCGGCGGTATGATGGTAGCCCGATTTCCGGCTACCATGATGGGCGGTTATGCCTGGAGTACAACTCCGGCGGACGTCTCGGCTGAGATGCCCGTGAGCGCACAGCAGGCCCTCGAAACTGCGCAGAAATACCTGGATACCTATCTGCCCGGCACGACAACTGCCGAAGATGCCGATTCGTTCTATGGCTACTACACGATTGACACGCTGCGGGATGGCAAGATTGTGGGTATGCTCTCCGTCAATGGCTATAACAGTCAGGTCTTCCTCCACACCTGGCACGGGAACTTCATCGAGATGAGCGAAGAATAGTGGAAAGTGGAGTTGTAAAAGGGCCGGGCAAAACGTCCGGCTCTTTATTTTTTGAGTACAATTAGAGTATGGTAAAAATCCTGGTTGTTGACGATGAACCCAGCATCTTGAACCTGGTCACGGCTTACCTGAAGCCGGAGGGTTATGAGGTCTTCACTGCCTCAGACGGCCCCTCCGGGCTCAAGGCCGCCCGCGCCTACAAACCGGACATTCTCGTTCTCGACATCATGCTCCCCGGTATGGACGGTATAGAGCTGCTTTCCAAGCTGCGCCGCGAATCGGACGTGTACGTGATCATGTTGACCGCCAAGACCGAGGAGATAGATAAGATCGTCGGCCTTTCAGTCGGGGCAGATGATTACGTCACAAAGCCGTTCAGCCCGCGCGAATTGGTAGCGCGCGTGAAGGCGGCGCTTCGCCGTCTGCAAACGGGAGCAGGCTCAGGGTCCGAAGGTGGCGTGCTGGCTTTTCGTCGGATGCGCATAGATACTGGCGCGCGGCAGGTGGCCGTGGATGATCGTCCGGTCGAGTTAACCTTCATCGAGTTCGACCTGCTCAAGGCGCTGGCTGAAAATCGAGGCCGCGTCTTGAGCCGTGAGCAGTTGCTCCAAAAAGTCTGGGGATACGATTATTTTGGCGATACCCGCGTCGTGGACGTGCACCTGGGTCACGTCCGCCAGAAATTGGGGGATGAAGGCTTCATCGCTACCGTGCGCGGTGTTGGTTACCGCTTCGAGGATGAAAACACATGATCGCTTACGTTCGCCGCCATCTGGGCGTCAAGCTCTTTCTCTCGTATTTGGTCGTCATTCTGGTCGGCGTGGTCGTACTGGCAAGCACCACGCAATTTGCACTTCCGGGCGTTTTGAACCGCCATTTGGGCCACATGTACGGCATGATGGGCATCGGCATGATGGCTGGCCCCGGATCTGGGCAGGGAGGCGGTCAGGTTCAAGAACTATACACTACTTTCCAAGCCTCGTTCAACGAAGCATTGGCTTGGGCGGTTTTGGCGGCTGTTGCGTTCGCGTTGGTAGTGAGCGTACTCTTCAGCCGGGGCGTGAATGCCCCCGTGTGCGCGATGATGTCTGCCAGCCAGCGCATCGCCGAGGGACATTACCACGAGCGTGTGCAGGTGCGCGGCGCGGACGAACTCGGCCAGCTTGCGGGACGTTTCAACACGATGGCCGGCAAGCTCGAACAGATCGAGACGATGCGCCGCCAGTTGATCGGTGACGTGACCCACGAGCTGCGCACGCCGCTCACGGCCATCAAGGGTTCGATGGAGGGCCTGATGGATGGGGTCTTGCCCGCGACCGATGAAACCTTTGGACAGATCTATCAGGAGGCTGACCGGTTGAGCCTCCTTGTGGACGATTTACAAGAACTTAGCCGCGTCGAGGCGGATACGTTCAAGCTGGACCTCAGGCCGGTTGCGGTGGCGGACCTGGTCAATGCCGCCCTGGCGCGGCTTGAACGCCAGTTCGAAGAGAAGGGCGTGGTCTTGACCTCCAGTCTGCCACCTGACCTTCCGCTCGTTCAGGCGGACGAGGACCGCGTCGGGCAGGTGCTGCTCAATCTCATCGGCAACGCGCTGCAATACACACCTGCGAAGGGCGAAGTTCGAGTTTCTGCGACTCGTCACGGCGACGAGGTAGAGGTCAGTGTGACGGACACGGGCCTCGGTATCCCGGCCGAACATCTCCCCCACATCTTCGACCGTTTTTACCGTGTTGACCGCTCTCGTTCGCGGCGCGCCGGGGGAGGCAGCGGCATCGGCCTGACCATCGCGAAGCATCTGGTCGAGGCGCACGGTGGACGCATTTGGGCCGAGAGCGAAGGGGAGGGGAAGGGCAGTAAGTTAATGTTTACGTTGAAGATTTAGGGTATCGGCCGCAAGATACCGAACTGGGGGTTCGGACTGGGCAGGCCGATCTCGGTGCAACTTTCGCGCGCCATCGTCATGCCAACCCCCTCATTCGTCGTAACTTCCACCTGGATGGATGTATCCACCTTGAAGCCGGTGTCAACGGTCAGCTTCAACGTGACCTGATAGCCTGCCGTCAAGGATGGGACACATTGGCTCTTATCCGGGTGGCGGCGGTCCTCGTCGCTTGCCGAAAGCGTCGCGCAGACGTTGGTGAGGTTCCCTTTGCTGAGGTTGCTGATCGTGACGTACGCGTTGGTCACCTCGCCCATCTGGTGCGTAAAATCTATACTTGTATTGCAGCCGACGATTGCTACCTCTAGTTCTGCATTGCCGGGAAGGGTGGCTGTCGCCAGCGGTGCGGATGTAGATGTGGACGTCGCGCTGCCGATGGGCGTTTCCGTTTGCGTGGCGGTGTTTGGGGTGAGTACGACCGGAGTACGGGAGGGGGTGACGTAATATGGGCTTGGAGGTAATGGGTTGATCGTCCATCCGCAGGCGGAAAGCAAAAAAGCGCAGAACATGACAGCAAGATAGCGCCGGGTCATGTTTTTACTCACATTAGAATTCCCTGAAACAGTACCCAAAGACTATTGATTTTCAGGCCATTTTGTGAGAAAATAGTGTTGCCCGTCGTTGGGTGCCCCCCTCACCCAGCGGCGGGTATTTATAGTAGCTGTCCAGCTACTATTATTCGCAGCGCCCCCGGCGAGGCTCGAACTCGCAACCACTGGATTCGAAGTCCATTACTCTGTCCATTGAGCTACGGGGGCAGGACGGTCAAGATTATACTCCGAATCCGGCCTTCTCATATCTAGGTGACCATGATATAATCTCGCCCCGCGCCGAGAGGCAGCCGAAACAAACGTAAGGATATATGACGATGATTAACCTTGATACGAATTTCAACACCACAAAAAATCCGAACATCCCTATTCTATTTCCGGGCGATAGCGTCAGCGTGCACGTGCGCATCAAAGAAGGCGACCGCGAGCGTATCCAGGAGTTCAAAGGGACGGTGATCCGCCTGCGCAAGGGCGGCAACAATGCCAATTTTACGGTCCGGCGCACGGCCAGCAATGGCATCGGCGTCGAGCGCACTTTCCTGCTCTACTCACCGCGCATAGACAAGGTGGTGGTCGAACGCCACACCCATATCCGGCGGGCGCAACTGTACTTCCTACGCGAGCGAACGGGTAAGAAGGCCCACTTGAAGCAGAAGTTCGAATAAGTCGTCGTTTTGGGCTTAAAATAAAAAGGGTGCAGTGACAACGAATTCCTTGTTGCTGCGCCCTTTTCTCATTCTCAGGAGCAGGTATGCCGCTTCCATTGATCGGCCTCACGACTTACAACGATAAGAACCAGTACGGCTTCCCCGTCGCCGCGCTGATGCATAAATACATCCTTGCGGTGAGCGAGGCGGGCGGGACGCCGGTTTTGATCCCCTCCGGTTTGACAGAGGATGCACGCAGCACTTTGCTCGAATGTTTGGATGGTATCCTCTTCACTGGCGGAGGCGACATCGCCACCGAAACCTTTGGCGGTGAACCGCATCCTCGCGTCGCGGCCGTGGACCCGGCGCGGGATTCCATGGAATTAGCCCTGTTCAAGGCTGCTGCCAGTGACGGCAAACCCTTCCTGGGCATCTGCCGCGGCTTTCAAGTGGTAAACGTGGCCCTGGGCGGGACGTTGTACACCGACATCGCCGATCAGAGGCCTGGCGCGATCAAACACGATTACAATCCCGGTACGCAGCGCCAGGTTCTGGCCCACGAGGTGAGAGTGGACAGCGATACGCGCCTGGCAGAGATCACCGGTGAGCCAGTCTTGAAAGTCAACAGTCTGCATCACCAGGGCGCGAAAGAGCTGGCCGCGGCCCTCAAATCGGTCGCCTGCGCCCCCGATGGTCTGGTGGAAGCCGTCGTGCTTCCAGGTCTTCCCTTCGGCCTGGCGGTGCAGTGGCATCCTGAGTGGCTGACGGATCAGCCAGCCATGCGAAAGTTATTCTTTGCGTTTGTCGCGGCGTGTAGGGAAAGAAAAACGTAAAACGTGAAATCGCCCTTTACGTTTTACGCTTTACGCATTATGGCGTACACCCATGATCAATCCTAATTCACCCCTCGGCATCTTTGACTCCGGCGTCGGCGGCCTCTCCGTTCTGCGCGCCATCCGCCAGGAGTTGCCGGCCGAGTCGGTGCTGTATTTTGCCGACCAGGGACATGTGCCTTACGGTCCGCGTTCACGGGGGGAGGTGCGGGCTTTTTCAGAGGGAATTACACGTTTCTTGTTGGGCTTTGGTGCGAAGCTGATCGTTGTGGCCTGCAACACGGCTTCGGCAGCGGCATTGCACTACCTGCGTCAGACTTTTCCAGATGTGTTTATTGTCGGCATGGAACCGGCCGTCAAGCCGGCCGCCGAGCACACGCAAACCGGCGTGGTTGGTGTACTGGCTACCCCGGCGACCTTTCAGGGCGCGTTGTATGCCTCGGTAGTGGAGCGCTTTGCCAATGGCGTGACGCTGCTACAGGATACCTGTCCAGGGCTGGTGGCGCAGATCGAGGCCGGGAACCTGGACGCCCCTGAAACACGAGCGATCCTGGAAACCGCGCTCCGACCGATGTTGGAAAAAGGCATTGATACGATCGTGCTGGGATGCACGCACTATCCTTTCGTCATCCCCCTGATTCAGAAGATAGTCGGCGCGAAAGTTCGGGTGATAGACCCGGCCCCAGCGGTGGCGCGGCAGGTTGAGCGTTTGCTGGAAGCGGACGAGAGGTGGAACACAAGCTTTGGGCCTGCCCTGCCTGCCCTGGCGGTCAGGCCTGAGAGCGCAGTCGAAGGGTCCGGCACGCTGCGCTTTTTCACCAGCGGTAAACCAGATGAGTTGGCGAATCTCCTGCCGCAATTTCTCGGCGAAAGCGGTCCGGTCGAAGCAGTAATATGGGATAGCGGGGGTGTAAGTCTCTCTCTACGATTGGGGTAGGGCGGCTTTTCGCGCAGCACCCCCGCAGGGGGCTTGCCTGCAATACTTTATCGATAAGGCCGCAGAGGCGGCTCCTTGCGAAGCACCCTGCGGGCACGCCGCCGGGCATGGGAGCCCGACCCACTAAGTAGTGGGCTTAGCCGACGTTATTGGCGGGATAGAATCCCGCCCTACATAAGTCAGTTATCTTCTGGCTCGACTTCCATCAGCATCATCCCTTTGCTCATCTGCTTCAATTCGGTCTCATCCTTGAACTTCAGTCCGATCACGGCTGTCACGGCCTTGGTGTAGGCCGGGCGACTGCGATAGAAATCCACCATTTTCTTTCCGGTTTCTTCGGGTGATAGGACAACGGCGCGCGCCGCGAACTTGCGCCTCCCGACCTGCGCCTGGAAGACCGGATTGGCCTGTATGTTGCGGAACCAGTCGGCACGCTGGCCGTAGGCTGCTTCGATGCAGTAGGTATCGGTGGTCTTGTCGTATTCGATCACGTCCACCATCGTGTAACACTTCTTGCCTGTCTTGCGCCCGATGGTGGTGATGAACATCCAGCGCGCCCCGATCATCCATTCCCAGCCGCCCATTCCCATGCGGTGCAGGTACACCGGCACCTTCAGGAAGAATTTTAGAAAGCCGCTGGGACGTTTCTGTAACACGCTTGGCAGCGTATTGTTGTCTGTCATAGGCTGTTACCCTTTTCCTTCTTGGAGGCCTGCCAGCAATCCCAGACCAGGGGGAGCAGCGCGGCCAGGCCCAGGATGACGCTCCAATAGAAGATGAACTCGAAGAAGCCGAATGTCACGGCTGATGCAATGCTTACTTCCTGCAACAAAGGGGTCTCCATAACACCTTTTCGGATGGCGAAATAATGGTCACCGAAGGATTCCAGTCCAC
>JALHUM010000248.1 GCA_022865905.1 Anaerolineales bacterium
CAACCTGATCGAGCGGCCACTCGGGCGCATATTTGGTCAGGATGCTGTCCAATTGTTCGCAGATGGGGAGAACGCCGAAGACGATCTGGCGGGCAAACTCCCCCAGTTCCTCGCTGAGAGGCTCATCCTCCAGGCGTTCCTTCAAAACCTCCGCTGGAGAATGGCCGGCTAGATCAATTTCGTAAAGTACCTGCAGGGCCAAACCGCGTGCCCTGGTGCGTGCTTTCATAGCGTATCAGCCCTCATTGGCCGGGTATTCGATATCCTCGATATGGATGTTGACGTGGCTGACATCGAGCGCGGTCATTTCAGTGATGGCGCGCGCCACCTGGAGTTGGACGTTCCGGCTGACTTCGCGGATATTGACGTTATTATTCAGCACTAAGAAAACGTCTACAAACACTATGTTATCATCGATCTCTATCCGGACCCCGTCCTGGCCGCGACCAAACAAGCGGTTGACGCCGCCACGAACGGGCGCCAGGCCATGGACGCCATCCACTTCCAGGGCAGCCATGCGGGCGATGGTCAATATAACGTCTGAAGTAAGTGTAGTTTTACCGCCAGAATGATAAACAGTCATCGAAGTCTCCTTATTTACATCATCGCCATACCGCCATCGATACCCAGGATCTGGCCGGTGATATAAGCCGCCTGGTCCGATGCCAGGAAGGCGACGGCATAGGCGATCTCCTCCGGCTGGCCTTTGCGTCCCATCGGGATCATGCGCATGACCGCTTCGCGCATACCTTCCGAAACGCCGGCCCAGATGTCGGTCTCGATAAAACCTGCGGCAATTCCGTTGACGGTGATATTGCGGGCTGCCACCTCGCGCGCCAGCGCCTTGGTGAAGCCAATCTGCCCGGCCTTGGAAGCCGAGTAATTGGTCTGACCGGCGTTGCCCATCTGCCCGGCGACGGAGGTGATGTTGATGATGCGCCCGTAACGGTTGCGCATCATGTGCTTGACGGAGATCTTGGAGCAATTGAAGGTGCTTTTCAGGTTAGTCCTCAGGACGATATCCAAATCTTCCTCGGACATCATCATGATAAGCATATCGCGGGTGATGCCGGCGTTGTTGACCAGGATATCTATCTTGCCGAAGGTATCCGCGGCAAAGGCGAACAACTTCTGCGCCTGCTGGAAATCGGACACGTCCGCCTGGAAGGCCGCAGCCCGGCCGCCTCCATCCAGGATTGCGTTAACCACGTCTTCGGCGGCTTCCGTGGACTTCAGGTAATTGACCACCACAGCCGCGCCTTGCCGGGCCAGTTCGAGCGCAATGGCCCGCCCAATGCCGCGCGAAGCGCCAGTTACCACCGCGACTTTGGCTTGCAGCAACAACGATCCCGGCATTTTTCTGCTCCTTGAAAAGGTATTATGGTAGCTGCAATTAAGCTACCATTATACACCACGAAGGGGCGGGCATTCTCGCCCTTTCGCAATACATAACACCGCATCACGATTTCAGCCTCACGCGCAGGCGAGATTCAATCCCGCAGGCTAAATTCCGGCGGGTAAGAAACCCGCCCTACTTTTTATTTTTCCTCAACCCCAATCCCAACGCCAGGCCTCCAACCAATGCAATCACGCCCACTGCCAGGAAGACATCCTGCCAAAAGCGCACCGGGAAAAGCCGGATGAGGGTGTCAGAATACAGGAACAACCACGAATCACCTTCGAAGAACAGGCTGTGGAAATCGGTAAAAAACTGCCAGAAACTGGTCGCGGCAAAGACGGCAATCGCTGCCACCTCCACGACCGTCAGCCAGCTGCCCCTCCACAGGCCACGACGGTAAGCCTGCCACCAGCTCCCCCACTGCGCCCAAATCCCCAGCCCCAAAACGACAATCCAGACGCCGTAACCAATCTTGAGTACCGTTTGCACCACGTTTTTTACATCCTGCATGTGGCTCAACTCGCGACTATTGTAGAGCGGCGAGCCATCGGGAAAGGTCAGATCGCCCAGGAAGTTTATATCGGCAACATTTACGAGGTACTGAAGCGCGAACTGTGACCAATGCAGGCGATCCTGGAGGCTGAACCCGTAGCTATCCGGCGGAAAGGCGGGCGTGCGGTATTCGATCTGCAAGAATACCGGCGTCAGCAAGAGGCGCAGGCCGAGGAAGACTAAGGCGACAGGGGTGAGAAGAGTAATGAGCCAGGAGAAGACACGAGAAACGGTTTTCATCAATTCCTTTCAGACCTATCTCCCGCCTTCGGCAACGCCTTCCCTTTTAGGGAAGCGGGACAGGGGGTTAGGTCCACTACTGCAAAGTTTTTATCTCCCCATGCAGCACGAAATCCAGGATCATATTGTTCGTGATCCACTCGATTGGCGCCAGGTCGTCAGTGAAGACTGTCGTATGCTGCGGCGCGGGCTGAAGATTCTCCCAGGCTAGGGAAATAGATTCCAGCAGGAGCGGAGGCACGTCCGCGCGCATAGAAAGGGCGAGCAGGTTATGATCCAGGTTCGCAGCGTCTGTCGGCTGGAGCGTGGCGTAGAGCATCGAGTTGAACGTGCCGGGGATGTCCATCACGTAAATCGAGGGGAAGATCGTCGCGATGGTTGTCGCCAGGCCGTCAATCAGCCGCCGGTCGCCAGGGGTGCGCCCGACGTTGATGACCAGCACGCCCTGGTCGGTCAAATGATCGGCGGCGATTTGGAAGAACTCCTGCGTGGTCATGTGCCAGGGGATGTAGGGCGGGCGGTAGGCGTCCACGCCGATCAGGTCGTACTTCTTATGGCTGTTCGCCAAGCCCCAGCGCCCGTCCTGCACGATGATGTTCAGATTGGGCAGATCCATCTCGAAATACTCACGTCCGACCTTGACAATCGTCGGATCAATCTCGAAGCCGTCAATGACCACGTTAGGAAAGACAGCTGCCGCCTGGCGTGCGGTGGTGCCAGCGGCCAGGCCGAGGATCGCGATCCGGCGTACGTCCGCAGGCGCATGGTCCGGATAGAAGAACGGCCCGACCAGGAACTGCTCCCACGGCCCACCGTAATTGAGTGTATCTGGATTGTAGACTGAGTGGATACCCTGACCCTCGTTCAAACGCAGGTAACGATAGCCGTCCACTTCCAGCACCTGGATGTAGTTATAGGCCGATTCGGTCTCGAAGATCTGACCAGACGTTTTCTTGATGCCGCCGCGCCCGCCCAGGAAAGCGACACCAGCCAGCAGTACAACCATCAGAAGGTAGTAGAGCACCGCTTTGCGCCCGCCGCTCAGACCCAGGCCGGTCAGCGCCACACACAGTAGGAAAACGCTGAAGACCAGGAAGGTTTTAGTGGTGCCGATGGTCGGGATCAGCACCAGCACGGGCAGATACGTGCCGACGAACGAACCGAGTGTGGAAATGGCGTAAACGTTGCCAGAGACGTTGCCGGCGTGTTGGGCGTCCTCCAAGCTCAGGCGGATGGCAAAGGGAGAGATCATCCCCAGCAGCGTGACCGGGATGCTGAACAGGATCAGCACGGCCACGAAAGACCCCAGCAGGATACCCACCTGTAACCCTTCGAAAGCGGTTGCGGCGGCTCGAAGGACAGGCTGGGCGATATATGGCACGATGCCGAGCGTAAACGCACCCCAGGCCAGGATTTGGTACATCGTTTTGGGATGCGGCGAGCGGTCCGCCCAGCGGCCGCCGAGGAAGTACCCTGCCGTAAGGTAGATGAGGATAAGGCCGATGATGGCTGCCCAAACCAGGTTGCTCGTCCCGAAGACATTACCCAAGAGGCGCGAGGCGCCAAATTCAGCGGCCAGCGAGGTCATGCCAGAGACGAAGACGGTGAAGTAGAGGAAGCGGCGCATGGGTTTTCTTTCTATGAATTTGAGTGATTATACCGTCAGATTGGGAATGAGCCAAAAATAACCACCACACTTTGTCTGAAAATGTGACATAATAGTAGCCTTGGCTACTATAATAACGACAATGAATTTCGTTGCTCTGGCGGGCGGCGTCGGCGGCGCGAAACTGGCTGACGGACTCGCCCAAATCCTGCACCCTGAAGACCTGACCATCGTCGTCAACACCGGCGACGACTTCGAGCATCTTGGTCTGACCATCTGCCCGGACCTGGATACAGTTTGCTACACACTGGCGGGACTAGCGAACCCCGAAACCGGTTGGGGTCGCGCCGATGAAACTTTCCACGCGCTGGAAAATATCGAAAAACTTGGCGGCGAAACTTGGTTCCGCCTGGGGGATAAAGACCTCGCCACCCACATTGAGCGGACGCGCCGTCTGCGTGAGGGGCAGACACTCAGCCAGATCACGTGTGACTTTTGCCGCGCCTGGAGCGTGAAACATACCATCCTGCCGATGAGTGATGACGCCGTCCGCACCATCGTGGACACGGAGGAATGCGGCGAATTGGCTTTCCAGGAATATTTCGTTCACCGCAGATGCGAACCGAGGGTCAAGGGCTTCCGCTTTGCGGGTTTAGAGTCCGCCAAACCCGCGCCTGGCATATTGGAAGCATTAGGAAAGGCGGATGCGGTCGTGATTTGCTCCTCCAACCCGTGGGTGAGCATTGATCCGATTTTAGCTGTGTTGGACCTCTCCCCTACCCCCCTGCGCCCTCCTTCCCCTCCCCTACCAGGGAAGGGGGGCATCGAGGGGTTAGGTCGCGTCGTCGCCGTCTCGCCCATCATCGGCGGGCGGACGGTCAAGGGACCGGCGGCGAAGATGTACGCCGAGCTGGGCATCCAACCTTCGGCGCTGGCCGTCGCCCGGCATTACGGCTCGCGTTTGACCCACTTCGTCCTCGATAGAGTTGATCAAATACAAGCTACCGAAGTAGAAAATATAGGCATCAAAACGCTGGTCACAAACACGATCATGAGAACGCCCGAAGACCGCCGCAGATTGGCCCAAGATGTGCTAAACTTTATTCAAACATTATGACCATCTGGGCCATCGTCCCTGTCAAACCTCTGCGGCGCGGCAAATCACGCCTGGCCGGTATGCTGACGGAAGATCAGCGCACCCGCCTGAACCGTTACCTGCTCGAGCATACCCTGACGACACTCAACAAAGTTTCAGAAATCGAACATACCCTGGTCGTCAGCCGTGACCCGGCCGCCCTGGCCCTGACGCGTAACCTGGGTGGGCGAACCGTTTTGGAGGACGGCGCGTCGCAGTTCAACACAGCCATCAAGCGCGCCACGATTGTGGCAAAGGCACACGGCGCGCACGCAGTGCTGATCCTGCCCGCCGATATCCCATTGATCACCCCCGCAGACGTGCGCCGCCTGCTCAAGCGCGGCAAGAAACCACCAGTGGTCGTCATCGCCCCAGACCGGCGGCTGGACGGCACCAACGGGCTATTTGTCAATCCCGCCGGCCTGATCGAGTACGGCTACGGGCCGGGTTCGTTCCAACGTCACAGCGAACGGGCGACCGAGGCCGGAGCAAAACTGGAAGTGGTCAATTCCGACCGGCTGGCTCTTGACCTGGACCTGCCGGAAGATTTAGAGTTGCTCGGCGGTCTGAAAAAACTAAACTTATAGAGGTATTATATGGATAAAAAAAGTGCTGATACGCTCATCATGACCAAACATCAACTTCAGGCAGAATTACTGCGCTGCGAGTATTGCGAGGAGAAGCCGTGCAAGGCGGCCTGCCCTGCCAATTGCTCGCCATTCGACTTCATCATGGCGGCTCGCGTTGGATATCCCTCGGATTTCAAGCGCTCTGCCGGTGTAATCATGAGTAGTAACCCGCTTGGCGGTGTCTGCGGCATGGTCTGCCCAGACAGGTTTTGTATGGCAGCTTGTACGCACAAGAAATTCGATGGGGCGATCAATATCCCTCTTATTCAGGCAACCGTGGTCGAAATGGCAAAGCGCCTGGGAGGAATCCCAAAACTGACCCGATCAGCCCCGAATGGGACGAAAGTCGCGGTCGTTGGCGGCGGCCCCGCCGGACTTGGAGCTGCGGCTGCACTGGCGCAGATGGGCTACGCGGTTGATGTTTTCGAGTCCCGCGACCAACTCGGCGGCATGATGAACCTGATCCCAGACCAGCATCTCGACAAAAAAGTGGTCGAGACCGATATTGATTTTCTCCTTTCACTGGGTGAGATCAAGGTAAAGACCAGAACGAAGATCGAGGATCCCAAGAGTCTGCTGACGCAGGGCTACAACGCCGCATGTGTGGCCGCTGGCCTTTGGAAACCGATCCAGATTGGCGTCGAGAACGAAGATCTGGCGATCAAAATGGTTGACCTGCTCTCCAGGCGAGAGGCATACAGCTTCGATGGGCGCGTGGTTGTAATTGGCGGAGGCGCGACCGCCATGGACTGCGCCATCACCGCCAAAGAACGAGGCGCCCGGCACGTCGAACTCTTCATGCTCGAAAAGCTTTCCGAGATGCCGCTGGCTGCCAAAGAACGACAGGAATTGGTTGATCGTGACATCGAGGTCAATGGTCGAATCCGCCTCAGCCGGATCATAAAAGACGGAAAGGGTATTTCGGGGATTGAGACGATCAAGGTTCAACTTCCTGAAGGCCAGCCTTTCAATCCCGCCAATGTGCGCGATATCAAGGGGACAGAGAGTGCGAGAAACGACATCAACACAGTCGTCATCGCAATTGGGATGCGCTCCACGTTGCCGCGCGAACAAGTCGAGGGCGTCTTCTACGCTGGCGACATGCTCACTGGCCCGTCCACTGTGGTCGAAGCGGCTGCCTCCGGCAAGAATGCAGCCCTTGAGATTGACGCCTATCTGAAAGGCCAGCAAAAACCTTTGATCGAGAAGGTGACCAAATCAACCTACGCACTGCCCGGCTATAACCCTGTGCCTATATCCCTGGCAACCGAGTTCTTCGGACGCCCGATCCGCTCGCCCTACCTGCTCTCGGCCTCGCCGGTCACGGATGGGTTGGAGCAGATGATAAAAGCCTACGAAGCTGGTTGGGCAGGCGCCATCATGAAGACTGCTTTCGACAACGTGCCGATCCACATCCCGTCCGAGTACATGTTCACCTTCAGCCCTTATACATACGCCAACGCGGACAACGTGTCCGGACACCCGCTCGAGCGTGTCTGCCGGGAGGTGGAACAATTGATCAAGCAGTGGCCCGACCGGCTGACGATGGCCTCCACGGGCGGCCCGGTGACGGGTCACGACGAGAGCGACGCGGCCGGCTGGCAGTCAAATACGAAAAAGCTCGAAGCGACCGGCGCGATGGGTATCGAGTACTCGTTATCGTGTCCGCAGGGCGGCGACAGCACCGAGGGCGACATCGTCTCCCAGAATGCACCCCTTACAGCCAAGATCATCGGCTGGATCATGGAGGTCGGGAACCCTGACATCCCTAAGCTATTCAAATTGACAGCCGCCGTGACCTCCATCATCCCGATCCTGCGGGCGATACGGCAGGTGCTCGCAAAGTATCCAGATAAAAAGGCTGGGGTTACGCTGGCAAACTCTTTCCCCACCCTGGCTTTCCGTCCAGCCTCGGGCAACCGCAAATGGGACGAGGGCGTTATCGTCGGCATGAGCGGCGAAGGGGTCACGCCTATTTCGTACTTATCACTGGCGCAGGCCATACCAGAAGGAATAGAAATCTCAGGCAACGCTGGCCCGATGAACTACAAAGCCGCCATGGATTTCCTGGCGCTGGGCGTCAAAACCGTCCAGTTCTGCACGATTGCTATGAAACACGGCGTTGGGATCATCGAGGAGCTTGCATCAGGCACTGCGTTCCTCATGCAAGAGCGCGGCATCCAATCGATGCGCGAATTGATTGGGATTGCCCAACCACGTCCAATCGTTGATTTCATGGCGCTCTCGCCGGTCAAGAAGGTTTCAGACGCCGACCATGAACTATGCGTCTCGTGCGGCAACTGCGCCCGCTGCCCCTACCTGGCGATCGCCCTCGACGATAAACGCCTGCCGCGGACAGACCCGGCCAGGTGCATCGGCTGCTCGATCTGCGCGCAGAAGTGCTTCGTCGGCGCCATCACCATGCGGGCGCGCAGCGTTGAGGAGCTTGCGATGCTAAGGGAAGCTTAGCCTCAGATTTCACGAATTTTCACGAACTAAAAAAGATAAATCCGTGTCAATCTGTGCTAATCCGTGGCGAAAACGAAGCTCGAGAAGAAATGTTCATACTCATATTTGAGCATCAAAATAAGAGCGAACTTGTAAGGAAAATTCATGCCAACTCGATTTGAGAATGGTATAGTGGTGACACTAGGCCAGAACAACCATGTTCTGTGGAACGCATCGGTTGTCACCGATGGTGAACTGGTCGCAGCAGTTGGCGATTCTGCCAAAATGAAGGAACGTTTTCCAAAAGCCGAAGTGATTGACTGCGCAGGGAAAATCACTTTGCCCGGCTTTATCTGCACACACCACCACTTCTATTCCACCATGGCGCGCGGCATGGCCATCCCGGGAGAACCAGCTGCCAATTTTGTCGAGATCCTCGAGCAGCTGTGGTGGAAACTCGATAAAGCGCTCTCAGCAGAAGATATTACCCTTTCCGCCCAGATTCCTCTCATCGAGTGTATCCGTAATGGTACGACCACGGTCATTGACCACCACGCCTCGCCATCCATGCGGGATGGCTCGCTCGACTTGATCGAGGCGGCCGTCCGCCAGGCAGGTATCCGTGCCTCGCTCTGCTACGAGGTCTCGGATCGCAATGCGCCTGGTGGCGGGATCGCCGAAAACGAGCGCTTCATCAAAAAAACTGGACATGGCGACGGTCAGATCGCGGCCATGATGGGGCTGCACGCTTCCTTCACCGTTTCGAACGAGACAGTCGAAAAATGCGTGGGCATAGCAAAAGATGCCGGCGTGGGCTGCCATGTTCATGTGGCCGAGGATTTGGCGGATCGAACCGACTCGCTGGCAAAGTACGGGGTGCCAACCGTGGAACGGCTGAACAGGCTGAACGTCACCGGCGAGAAGTCAATCTTTGTGCATTGCGTCCACATTGAAGAAGCCGAGATGCAGATTCTCGCTGACACCAAAACCTGCGTTGTCCACAATCCTGAATCGAACATGAACAACGCGGTAGGCGTCACCAAGCTGCTCAAATTGCTGGCGAAGGGCGTATTGGTCGGACTGGGTACCGATGGGATGTCCTCGGACATGCTCGCCCAGATGCGCTGCGCCTATCTGCTGCATCGGCTCGACAACCGGGATCCGCGCGTGGCTTTCGTCGAAGCACCGCGTTTGTTATTGCAGAACAACGCTGAGATTTGCGAGCGGCAGTTTGGCCTGCGCTTGGGCGAGATCGCCGAGGGATGCCCCGCCGATCTCGCCATACTCGACTACCAACCTCCCACGCCGCTCAACGAAGCCAACTTCCTCGGCCATCTCATCTTTGGGCTGGTGGACGCAACGGTTGATACCACGGTCTGCAAAGGCAAAATCCTGATGAAGAACAAGAAGGTGCTTTCACTTGACGAAGAGCGCATTGCAGCCCGCTCACGGGAACTTGCACCCCTGATGTGGCAAAGGCTATAACCACCAAGAAAGTAACCAAATCCGTAATATAATAGCCCTCGCCCCTCGGTCGGCGAGGGTTTCTCTTTTGTGAGACTGACCATGCTGCCCGAAGAAACCAACGGCACGCCAATCATCCAGCGCACGACCGAATACGTCCCGCCGCGCACCTGGCGGAACTGGCTATTCGGCCGTCCGCTGGCGACGGCTGACGCCCCGCATCAGACTATCGGCAAGTTCATCGGCCTGGCGGTATTTTCGTCCGATGCGCTATCTTCTGTTGCCTACGGCCCGCAGGAAGTCCTGATCATCCTGGCGCTGGCCGGCACAGGGGCGTTTAGCCATGCTTTGCCAATTTCGCTGGCAATTGTAGTTTTATTGGCAATATTGACCCTTTCCTATGAACAAACCATCCACGCTTACCCGGATGGCGGCGGCGCTTACATCGTTGCTCGAGATAACATCGGTAAATTACCTGCGCTGATCGCAGCCGCAGCCCTGTTGACAGATTATATTCTGACAGTATCCGTGTCGATTTCATCAGGCGTGGC
>JALHUM010000249.1 GCA_022865905.1 Anaerolineales bacterium
GCTCCTATTATATTAAAGAATCCGCCAATTGAGGAGGCTACAATGTGGATGAGTTTTGTCCAGTCGTTTTTGCAGTAGAGTCATAAATCTATGAACTTTCCTGCATCGAATGGCTCGAAAATTACAGGATTTTGGTTCAGAGATTTACCGAGTAGGCCTTCGGCGCAGTACTCTGTAGATGATAACCATGTTTGCGGGCATAGTGCTGCTGCCTTCGACTTTAGTCGTCGCCGAACGGGCTAATGTTTTGGCTCAGCCAGTGGTGGGACTGGCGAGACTCATTCACGATCATCACGCCACTCCCAGCAAGATGCATCATTTGGGAGCGGCAGAGCCGCTATCCGATGGAGGCGGTTAGCCCGCAGAATGCGAACGAAGCGCCTTTTCCTTGCCCTCTTGTGCACCTTTGTTATCGGGATTAACCTTTAGTGCCATATTGTAGCATTCCATGGCGTCATTGTATTTCTTCAGAAGATAAAGGGTATTCCCCTTGTCGAGCCAGGCGTTATCAAACTCTGGGTCAATCTCCAATATTTCAGTAAAGTACCTTATTGCGTCATCGGACCCTGACATTGCCATTCGCTGTGCATGCATATACTCGGTATTACATTGTTCGATTATCCTGACTGCTACGTTCTTGCTGAGGTGGTACCTAGTAACTACCCACTGCAAGGCGCGGTCAAACAGTGCCTTCTCCCAAGCGCCGCTTGTCTTTGCGGATACAGTCGCGTTCGCTATAGCAGAGGCGATAGCAAACGGATCTCGCGCCCCTGCCATTGCTTTTCCAACGATATCTTCCCTAACGGCGTCATTAGTGGCTTTGTCCATCTTCTTCCTGATGAAGTCGAAGTAAATCCTGTAGCTTTGTTCTTTTAACATTGGAGGCAACTGCTGCTTTTTCTCCCCAATTAATCTACGTAAGAAGGCCATTTTATCCTCCTTACTTATTGAAAAATCGGCCAGCGGGCTAACAGCCTCTTCAACCAATGGCACAGACGGCGCGGCTACCTTCGCAAAACGATGCCTCCAGATCAACAACCCTACCGTAACCACCGCCACGATGGCTACGAAAGTCTGGTTGGCATTGATGCCACCCAATTGTGAGGCATCCAGGCGCAGGAAGTCGAGGCAGAAGCGTCCGATGGGATAGGCGATGAGATAGGTCAGGAAAATATCTCCCGCCTTGAGGCGCTCGGTGAAACGGCGTCCCAGCCAGAGCAGGAAGAACATGCTCGCAAGGTTCCACAATGACTCATATAGGAAAAGCGGGTGATAGTAGGAATAATTCTCGAAACCAGGCAAGCGATGCAAAGGATCAATGTAGATCTTCCAGGGCAGGTTCGTCGGCGCACCGTAAAGCTCCTGGTTGAAGTAATTGCCCCACCGGCCGATGGCCTGCGCCAGAGCCAGTCCCGGCGCAGCCACGTCCACCCAAATGGCAAAGCTCATCTTCTTCTTGCGCAAATAAAACCACATCGCCAACGCGCCGCCGATGACCGCGCCCGGAATGCCCAACCCCCCCGCCCGGATGTTGAGCATGTCCAATGGATGAGTAAGGTAATACATAGTCGTTATGCCCTGCTCGACCATCGAAGGCGGTGGCGTAAGGATGTGCCAGATGCGCGCCCCGACGATTCCAGCCAGCACCAGCCAGAAGAGCATATCCAAGACGAGTTCAGGATCGAGGCCGCGTCGTTTTGCTTCCAGGCGCGCCATCAAGGCAGCCGCAATGACCCCCAGCATGATGATAATGCCGTAGAAGTAAATGTGGAAAGGTTGGTTAAGGAATGGCAAGGGGATATCGAATCCGTCGGGCATATTATCCTCCTTTTCCACTCGGGCGGCGGTAGGCCTGATGCCGCACGCGCAAGATGCGTTGTAAAGCCGTAAAGTTCGCCAGGATTGCCAGGATCCACAAGGCGATGATCGGTATCTTGAAAACCAGCGCCGGAGCCAGGATCAGGTAACGCTCGGCGCGTGTCAACAGGCCTATGTTGGCGTCAAAGCGAAGCGACTCGGCTTTAGCCTTTGTATAAGAGACCAGCACGGTGCCGGCTGCAGCCAGGTACACCAGCGCGCAGGCCAGTTTGTCACCCTTGTTGATGTAGTAGATCAGCAGACCGAGGTACACTAACAACTCTGAGTAGCGGTCGGCTACCGAGTCGACGAAGGCGCCCCAATCGCTGGCTTCCCCGCGCAGGCGTGCCATGGTGCCGTCCAGCGCGTCGAAAGGCACAGTGATCAACACCAAGATGCCGCCCCAGGTCAAATATCCCCGGGCAACCATGTACGCCCCGATGGCTGTCCCAAACAGCCCCAGCAACGTCATCAGGTTGGGATGAATTCCGATTCGGTTGAAAAACTTGCCCAATGGGTCGAGCAGCCATTTGAACCACATACGCAGGTAATCGCTAAACGACATCCGCTTCTTTTCTACGGACTGTTCCAAGGCATAAACCCTTTCTGCTATTATGGTAGGGCAGTTCCCTACCATTATCGTGGGATAAAAAGCTCGGCAATGATACCACACCGACTAATAAAATCGCCAAACCATTGGTAATGACGCTAAGCCGCATCTTCGCCATTTTCTTCGTCTGCTCGGAGCAGCACCTCACGCTCGCGCCCGCCGCCCAGGGAAGGCCCTACGACCCCCATCTCCTCCAACTGATCCAGCAGGCGCGCGGCGCGTGGATAGCCGATGCGCAGACGGCGCTGGAGCATGGAGGCGCTGGCGCCCTGCTCTTGCTTGAGGACAGTGATGGCCTGTTCGATCAGCACTTCGTCTCTATCGCCTTCCGGCTGGCTCAAGAGAGCCTCCCACGGCGGACGCAGCACTTGCGACGGGTTCATCTTCTGCCAGAAGGCAATGATGCGCTCGATCTCCTGATCGGTGACCATCACGCCCTGGGCGCGCACTGGATTGCTGACTTCCGGGTTGAGGAAGAGCATGTCGCCGCGGCCGAGCAAGGTATCGGCGCCGGGCATATCCAGGATAACGCGCGAATCGACCTGAGAGGCTACGGCGAAGGAAATGCGCGCCGGGAAGTTGGCCTTGATCAGGCCGGTGACCACGTCCGTGCTGGGACGCTGGGTCGCCACAACCAGGTGGATACCGGTGGCGCGCGCCATCTGCGCCAAACGCACCAGGTTGTGCTCAGTCTGGTCGGGCGCGGACATCATCAGGTCAGCCATCTCGTCAATCAGCACCACGATGCGCGGCAGCGGCTGCGTATCCTTGCGGCGCTGGAGCTTACGGTTATAGGCTTCGATGTCACGCGCCTTAGCCGCCTCGAGCAATTTATAGCGGTGCTCCATCTCGACCACCACCCAGCGCAGTACGCCCAGGATGCGCTGGATGTCGGTCTCGACCTTGCCATACAGGTGCGAGAGGCCGTTGTAACGGATCAATTCGACCATCTTGGAGTCGATCATCACCAAGCGCAAATCTTCGGGCGTGTTGTTCATCGCCAGGCAGGCAGTAATAGCGGAGATGCAGACCGACTTGCCAGAGCCGGTCGTCCCGGCGATCAACAGGTGCGGCATCTTTGCCAGGTCTGCGACCACCGGCTGGCCGGAAACGTCCCGCCCCAGGGCAATGGCAAGCGGTGAGCCAACCTTGTGCGCAGCACCTACTTGGTAGAATGCCTCGCTCTCCAGGATGGGGCGCAGGCGCACGGTTATGGCCCGCAGATTAGGGACTTCGATGCCGACGTAAGAACGCCCCGGCACCGGCGCTTCGATGCGCAGGCGTTCCGCCGAGAGGGCCAGGGCCAGGTCGCGCGAGAGATTGGCGATCTGCGCCACGCGCACCTTCTGCCGGTTCGGATCACCGTTCTCCGCGTCGCCCTTCTCGATGAAGCCCGGCTCGATGGCGAACTGGGTCACGGTCGGTCCGATGCGGAAGCCCACCACCCGCGCCGGGATGCCGAAGTCGGCCAGGGTCTTTTCGATTAAGCCTGCGGTTTGGTTGATGTTGCGCTCATCGGCGCGGACGTTCTGCTCGCTGACCAGCAGGTTCAGCGGCGGCAGGCGTTCACCGCGCAGTAGCGGTTCGGCCGGGCGGTCATCGGGTTGTTCGGAAACCTTGAATGACTTGCGGAACTGCGGCGGCAAACGCCCACCGGACTTTTTGGCTCGCTCCTGGGACGGGGGGGCTGACCCGGCCGAGGCCGGGACAACTGCCCCGTCCTCCGCATCAGGTGCCAGGTCCGAGACGGGCGGCTCGCCAGCCAGTTTGAGCAGGATCGCCTCGAACCGTCGCCAGAGGCCGAAAGCGGTCGTCAGGGCCAGTCCCCAAAGCAGGAAAACGACGAGGCCGCCCCAGACCGGCCCAATGTATTTTGCCAGCAGCATGGAAAGTCCCCAGCCGACCCGCCCGCCCCACCAGCCATTCTCGGCTTGGGGCAGGGAATTACCGCTGACCACCGAAAGCACGGCCAGGGTCAGGAAGGCTGCCAGCTCGACGGCGACGACTTGCCCCCAGTTCAATTTCAGCGGACCGCGGCTGCGGCGGAAGGCCAGTAAGCCGCCCAGGCAGGCCGCGGCGATGACCAAGAGGCTGCCCCAGCCAAACCAGAGCTTGAGCAGGCCGACCACCAGGGAGAGTAGTCTGCCAGCCGAGATGCCCAACAATCCCAGGAAGACCATCAAGGCCAGGGCCAGCGACAGGATGCCGAGAACATCCCAGGCAAAGCGGCCAAAATGAGCCTGGAAACGAGCCAGGCGGTCAATCCAATCCGCTGGCGGAGGATTTTCTGGAAGAGCGGCTTGAGGAGACAGTTTCGCGGAGCGGGAAGTTCGAGGCGGCATGATCTATTCTACATCCACCTTCAAGCTGAGGCTGAGCCGCTGCCGGGAGATCTCCACTTGCAGGATGCGTACCTGCACATCCTGGCCGGGCGTCAGGACATCCCTCAGCGCTACGTTGGGAGGGATTGGAATTTCCGAAGTATGGATCAATCCCTCTAGCCCCTCTTCGAGGCGGGCAAAGGCGCCGAATGGCACCAACGTGGTGATGACGGCTGGAACGACCTGGTTGATGGAATAGCGCGCCTCGGCCGTCTCCCAGGGATTGGGGCACAGCCGCTTAAGGCTGAGCGCCACGCGGCAGCGATCCAGCGAGACCTCCTGCACCAGCACCTCCACGCGCTGGCCGACATTTAAGACCTGGCCGGGATGACTGACACGTCCCCAGGAAAGCTCGGAGATGTGGATCAACCCCTCCAGGCCGCCAAGGTCGACAAATGCGCCGAAGTCGGTGACGTTGGTCACCTCGCCGCTGACGCGCTGTCCGACCTGCAAGGAATTGAATAGTTGCGTCCGTTTTCCGGCCTCGGCCCGAGCCGCCCGTTCCGAGAATACAATGCGGCCCTCCTCGGGTACGCATTCGATCACCTTTAAACGCAACTTCCTCCCCACGTACCCAGACAGGCATTCTTCGCGGCCTTTTTCGTCCACTTGAGCGGGCATATCCACCAGGTGCGAGCATGGGATGAAGCCATGCAGTCCCTCCCCCTCGACCAGTAAGCCGCCCCGGTTATACTCTGTTACGGTCAGGGTCACGATCTGATCCTGACGATAAAGCGCCTTGGCCTGCTCCCAATTCGCAAGCATTTTACTACGCTCCTCGAACCTGGGCGGGCGCACGGCCACCGCCCCCATCCGGCTCTCCTCCTCAGCCAGCAGCGAAGCCCACCAGCCTTCGTCATGAAGGGCTAATTCTTTTTCTGCAAAATGATTGTGTACCATTAATTTCCTCCGACCTCCTTCCCGTTCAAGCGGACGTGCATCTGGTGTTCCATTTCGAGGATGACGCGCGCCACCTCTTCGACCGCGACGCGCTGCTTGCGATACAAGTCCGCCTCCGACATCGCCAGCCGCGTCGCCACTTCCCGCACCTTGCGGCCTTCGATGAACTTCATTTCCAGGATGTTATACAAGATCCACTCAGCGGTAAAGTGCCGCTCACCCTTCGGGCGGACGCTGTCCACCGCCTGGCGCAGGATGGCACGCAATACGTTGGCCGGGCTGTCGTTGTGTTCATCGAAAGCCTGCCGGACGATTTCGAGTTGCAAGAGTGGGCTTTGGGTTAGCTTAGGGCCGCCCCAGTAATGGGTCAGGGCATCTTTTACCCAGTTCGCCAAATCGGATTCGGGCGGGAGAGTATCGGCCAGCAGGCTGGCCTTACTGTCATAGCGACCCACCGCACGCCAGCGCTGGATCATGTCCACCTGCGGCTTCAGCTCCTCCAACGAGCGAAACACACCCTGCTGTAAACGCCGATCCTGCAATGCCTGGGCAGCGCGCTGGATCAAAAGCAGCAGGGACTGGCGCTGTTCCCTGACCAGCACCTGATCCGGCAGACGTGCGACGCCAAGCAAACCCAGCAAAACCGGCTGGCCTTCGTCCGTTGCAGGTTCATAATGAAGCGGGAAGAGCCAGTAATCTCCCCAGATATATTCCTCGTGGCCATTCCCCCCACCATTGACGAGCTGCAAGGCCTCGGAAAGATTGGCCTCCTTTTGCAGGGGCGAACTACCAGTTGTGACGATCAAGGAAAGATCGCTGCCATCGAGCGCAGCGACGAAGGCCGATGGAGATTGGAGATGATCCCGCACAGCGGCCAGGATCGCCTCGAGGAATTGGCGCAGGTCGCCCTGGGTGATCAACCGCTCTTCGAGGCTTTGCAACAGGGTAAGGTCGGCGCGGTCCGCGCCGAAGAAAATCCAGCGTTCCCAGATCGGCGCGACCATCGTAATAGTATGCTCCATGAGTAGCACAGAGACCACCATGGCAGTCGGCACCGCCCCCGAATAGACCACCCCGAATATCTCGCCGATGCGGCGGACGACCGTCATCACGCCCAGTGCGACCGAAGCCGTGACCGGTCCGCGCATGATCCACTTGAAGAGGCGGCTGCGCACCACCCGATCCGGCCACGAAACTCCAAAGAAAGCCACCGCGTAAGCCATGATAATGATTAACCCGGCGACCAGGATATTGCTGAACATCGCCATTCCCCAAAAGAGAAAGGGATGCTGCCCCGCCAGACTGGAGCCGTAGAGCAGGTAAGGGAACGAGCCGAGCGCTGGTGCAGTGGCCCCGGCCAGCAGATAGAGCATCCGGCGGCGGCCGGAACGGGTCAGCGTGCGCCGGTAGGCGCGCCCGAAGTTGATCCAGGCCCAGACCATCGTCCCGCCGTAATAAGCGGTGAACACCTCCGTCCACAGCGTGCGCTGAAGATGCGGGGCGGGCTGGCTGTCGGTCACCATCGGGCCAAGCAGGTATCCATAAGCCAGCAGGATCAGGAAAGAGGTGGAAATGATATAAGTGAACCGGATGGCCAGATGACGGAGCCCACGTGAGGGGCGACCGGTAGTCACCAACAGTGCATCCGAGAATTGGAGATAAGTCGGCGGCAGGAAGATGATCCCCAACCATTCCAGGCGCAGGAGCAGGTCAATGATCTGGGGCGCCACCGATGAGCTTTCCAGCGCCTCGGAGGTAAAAACGACCACCACGCACAACAAGATCAGGGCGAAAGAGCGCGCCACGCGATCGCGCAAGTTGAAGGACAACGAGTAGAAAAACAGGGAAAAGGCCGTGATGGCAATACCGGCCGTAAGGATTTGGTTGACCGTTACAATCCCCGTCAGAACTTCAGATATCCAACCGCTAAGCATTCCAACCTTCCCAACAGACTTTTAATCGCCCATCTCAATAAGGGGGGGAGTCGAGGGATGCAAATGGGCGAAGCCCGTTTGCAACCTCCCTCCCATCTAATTAGAAGCTTTTCTATTTCAAAGCTCGTCCGAAGAACAAGGCAATATCCTGGTTCAAGTAATAGTGGTCATTATACCCGCAGAACTCGTAGCCCAGTTTTTGCGCCAGGCGGATCGCGGCACAGTTCTTGGAGGCCATCTCTATAACTGCCCGCCGGTTCTTGCGCTGCACAGCCCAAGCCTGAGCCGCCAGGATTAACGCGGTCGCGATCCCCTTGCGACGAGCAGCCGGTGTAATTGCCAGGTCGGTGATCCAGGCAGACTGCGGGATGACCTTGTCCGTCAGGCGCAGGTAACCGACCTGTACCTCTTCCAAGACGGCCACCAGCATCGTGGTACGGCGGCTCCATTCGTCTGCCAGCGTCTCGACCGGGCGCGGGTATTGCACGACGACCGCACGCGGCAGGCGTATCTCGCGAAAGATCGCGCCGGTCTGTCCCTCTTCTCGCTGTACATCCATCTGCCAAACATATTCGCTCGTGCAGGAATGGTTGAATGCCATCAGCACGGGTAAATCGGTGGCTACAGCGGGGCGAATGCGGACTTCGGGCATAATACCGCCTTATTGACCCACCACCCGCACTGGCACCACGCAGGGAGGCAAGGCCTGACCCTGATTGTCGGTCACGACCAGGCGCAGCATATAGTCACCCGGGGGCAGCTCTGTGGTATCCCACAAACCTAAATTCCCATCCACGACGACCTCCCGCCCGGCCTGGATCGTGGACCAACTGTCGCTGCCCAGGGGAGCCACTTCGTATTTATAAAAGCCAAAATTAGGAATATCAGCCGTTCCGGTCAGGGTAATCTGTCCTTTGACCTCGGAAGCCGATTCCGGGAAGGTCAACATGATCTGCCCAGGGATGCAACCGCTGGCTTCTACGCCTGGGGTAGCGAGGGGAGTCTCTGCGCTTATAGTAGCCATGAGTTCGGGCGAGAGGGTATTGGTCGGGATAGACAGCAGATTGAGCGTCGGCGTGGTCAGCACGGATGAGGCCGGTAGGCCCGGCGCGAGGAACGACGAAAGCACAAGCTCGCCCAATCCCATCAACAAGATGATCACCAGGACGGCGACCGCCTGGTTCGTCCGGCGCTGGGCCATCTCGCGTTCGAGGCCAAAGACTGAATCATGACCCTCCTTCAGGGAATGCAAAAGGCTGCGGAGCACCAACAACAACCCGACTGCCAGCAGCAAATAAACCAGCGGCGCGTATATCACGAAAAAACGAAGGATCGCTTCCATGCTGCCCGGTTAGAGTTGGCGCAGCACGCCGCGCAGAATGGTTTCGATTTTGGGGGCAAGCACCTGACCGGCTGCCAGCACCTCTTCGTGGGAGGTGACCGTGTTGCCGTCCAGGTTAGCTTTATTGCTGATCCCTGAAAAGCCCAGCACGCGCGTCCCGCCGTGACACGCCACCGTCACTTCCGGCACTGTGGACATGCCGACCGCGTCCGCACCCGCAACGCGCAGGAAACGCAAGTCGGCCGGCGTCTCGAAGGATGGTCCGCTCAAGCCAACGTAAACGCCCTCGTGCAGTAGAATGCCACTTTCCGCGGCGGCCTTGCGCGCCAGTGCGGACAATTCCCGGTCGTAGGCCTGGCTCATATCCGGGAAGCGCGGCCCGAACTCATCCAGGTTCGGCCCGATCAACGGGTTCAGTCCCGCCATGCCGGTCAGGTTGATGTGGTCGGTGATCAGCATCACGTCACCTGGCAGATAATCCGGATTGATGGCGCCGGCCGCGTTGGTCACGACCAGGATTTCGATGCCCAGACGCTGCATCACGCGCACCGGCAGCGTCACCTGCGCCATGCTGTAGCCCTCGTAATAATGCACCCGACCTTGCATGACGAGTACGGCCTGGCTCTCCAGCTCGCCGATCACCAACCGGCCGGCGTGTCCGACGATCGTAGAGGTCGGCCAGTCGGGCAGCTCTTGATAAGGGATGAGGCTGGCTTTGTTCACCGCATCTGCCAATCGTCCCAGCCCGGATCCCAGGATAATTCCAATGCGCGGCTGTTGTTCCCCTCGTGAACGGATCACCCCCGCTAAATGGTCAATTTGTCCCAGCGATACCTGCATGTCACGTCTCCAAAACGATAAACTAAATCACCATGTGAATTATATCTCAACTCGTTACACTTAACGCTTAATGCAAAACCTGGCGGAACGCGGCGACAGTCTTTTCCACGCCCGCGTCGTCAATCCAGTAATGCGTCACCAGGCGGAAGCGCCGCTCGCGGATGGCGCTGATGAGAACGCCATTCGCCTTCATTTTCTCCTCGACCTGCAATCCGTTGAGCGTAACCTCATCCGCAAGCGACAGGAACACCATGTTGGTCGCCGGAGAACCCGCATCCACTGTCAGACCCGCTACCTGCTTCAGCCCATCGGCCAGTTTCCTGGCCCGGGCATGATCCTCCACCAACCGCTCGATCATCGTCTCCAGGGCGACAATCCCGGCCGCAGCCAGGATGCCGGCCTGGCGCATCCCGCCGCCCAGCATCTTGCGGATGCGGTGCGCTTTGGCGATAAATGCCTTTGACCCGCACAGCACCGAACCGACCGGCGCGCACAATCCCTTGCTCAGGCAAAACGTGACCGAATCGACCGGCGCGGTCAGTTCTTTCGCAGCAATCCCTTGCGCCACCGCGGCGTTGAAAATCCGCGCCCCGTCCAGATGGACGACCAGCCCGTGTGCGTGGGCAAAATCGCATAATTGGCGCGTATATTCGGGCGTCTGGAAGGTGCCACCGCAGCGGTTGTGTGTGTTTTCCAACGCGACCAGACGCGAGAACGGATAATGGGGATCGCTTGGGTCGCGCAGGGCAGACTGGATATCCTCGATTGCCAGTGAACCATCCGGCTGATTGGGCAGTTGATACGAAGGCACGCCGCCCAATGCTGAAATCCCACCGGCTTCGAAATAAAAGGTGTGCGACTTATCCCCCAGGATGGCTTCGTCGCCGCGCCCGCAGTGAGCCAGGATAGCCGCCAGGTTGCCCATCGTGCCCGAAGCGACGAACAGCCCGGCCTCCTGACGCATCAGCGCGGCAGCCATCTCCTGCAGTCGGTTGACGGTCGGGTCTTCGCCGTAGACGTCATCGCCGACTTCGGCTTTCGCCATCGCCTCGCGCATGGCGGGCGTGGGGTGGGTGACGGTGTCGGAACGTAGGTCTATGAAATCCATAGGAATTACCTCGCAAAAGTAAGATCTAATTGACTTTATAATTTTTCCTTGTTATTCCTCACTTCCTCAATAACCTCGAGCAATGCTTTTGGCAATTGTGCTTCAAAGGTGCGAGGTTCTTTCTCGCCAGGTAATAGTATCCGCAGCCTGAAGGCGTGTAAAAAATGCCTGCTTATTTCCAACGACAGCTTCTTACGCCCATATACCCTATCCCCCACGATGGGACAGCCCAGGAAGGCCAGGTGCAGCCTGATCTGGTGCGTCCGCCCGGTGAGCGGATGGACTTCCAGCAGCGTGTGGGCCTTGAAACACTCCAGCGTACGGTACTCGCTGGCGGCGTCCCGGCCCTTGCCCGACGGCAGGACCGCCATCTTCTTGCGATGGGCGGGGTCGCGGCCAACCGGCGCTTCGACGCGGCCGGCCGGGGTTGGCGGCGCGCCGTCCACCAGCGCCAGGTAGGTCTTCTCGACCTTGCGCAGGCGGAACTGGTCTTGTAACCAGCGGTGCGCCCGTTCGTTCTTCGCCAGCAGGATCAGACCGGAGGTGTCTTTGTCCAGACGATGCACCACGCCCGGACGTTCCTCACCACCGATCCCCTCGAGGCTTGGAACGTGTCCCAGAACCGCATGGACGAGCGTGCCGGCCTCATGGCCGGGCGATGGGTGGACGACCATGCTGGCCGGTTTGTTCACCACGAGCAGATCATCGTTTTCGAAAAGGATGTCGAGCGGGATGGCTTCGCCGACCAGTCTGCTAGGCGTAGGCGGTGGGATGCGCACCTCGACCGCCGCACCCAGGCCTAGGGACCGGCTCGGCTTCGTCGCAGCCGCACCATCCACCCTCACAAAACCGTCCTTTATCAAGCCTTGCAGCCGCGAACGTGAAAATTCCGGCAGGCAGGCGGTCAGGTAAATATCCAGCCGTTCTTCTTTGTCCCTATCGAAGTAGAAAGAGAAAACCCGATCACTCACCTCTGCTCACTGGCTCCTCTGCCCCTCTGCCCCCCTGCTCCTCCGCCCCCTTGTTCCCCTGCTCCTCTGCACTTTTATCCTTTTTCTCCTTCAACCAAGCCCCAAACAACAGCACCGCGACGCCAACGGTGATGCTGGCATCGGCCACGTTGAACACCGGAAAAGAGCCAATGGAGATAAAATCGGTCACCTGGCCGCCTCTCGTCAGGCGGTCAACCAGATTGCCGAGCGCGCCGCCCAACTGCAACCCCATCGCCATACGCAGAGTCCAATCGCTGGGCGAGGTGCGCGGGAAATAATACAGGATCAACCCGGCGACGATGATCGCCAGGATGGTGAAAACCAACGCGCCATTCTGGAACAGTCCGAAGGCCGCGCCAGTGTTGTACCAGTGGACGATGCGCGCGTAAGGCCGCAGCCAGTCCCAAGGCATCCAGGTGCCGCCGAGTGGCAGACTGTTGCGAACCAGAGCCTTCGTCCACTGGTCAAGGAAGATGACGATGCCCGCCCCCCCCAGCAAAAAACCATAATCTTGCAAATAACGCTTCAATGAAATCTCCTATTCCAGCTTACTTCACATTGTACCCGATTCTGGTCTCATGACATAAAAGCCGCATTAGAAATTCCTGAAACACCCTCGTATGGACATCATTTCCAAGTATAATCAGCAAAATTCACCTTATCTCAAGAAAGAGAGCATCCATGAAGATCGTGACCGACTGCGCGGCGGACCTGCCCGCAGAAGAACTAGAGGCGCTGAATATCACCCAGGCGCCGCTCTACATTCAATTCCCTGAGGGCGAAGTCAACTCCGCCGATCTGACGCCGGATCAATTCTACAACCGGCTGGAAGCCATGCGGCCGGCCATCCCGACCACAGCCCTGCCCTCCGAGGGCATCTTCGCCAGCATCTACCGCAAGCTGGCCGAGACCAGCAAACAGATCCTCTCCCTGCACATTTCCTCCGGCCTGAGCGGGACGTTCAACTCGGCGCGCATGGGCGGCGAGCAGGTCAAAGAAGCCGAGGTCACCGTGGTGGACACGATGACCCTCTCCGGCGGCGAGCGCTTCCAGGTGCTGGCGGCTGCCTGGGCTGCCAAAGCCGGCTGGAGCGTGAAAGCAATCATCGAGCGATTATCCCAGATCCGCGAGAACACCGAAGTGATCTACACCCTGGAGACATTGGAATACCTGGCGCGCGGCGGACGGATCGGCCGCGTGCAGGCACTGCTCGGCTCCGCCCTGAAGCTCAAGCCGGTCATCCGCGTCGAGCGGGCCGACGGCAAATACAGCACTGTCGCCAAGAGCCGCACCATTGCACAGAGCCTGGTAACCATCACAGACCACCTGGCTGAAATGTACGGCTCGCTGCCTATTTGGGCCACTGTTCTGCACGGGCGCTTCGCAGAGGGCGCGGATGCGCTGGCAAAGTCACTGAGCGAACAGTTGAACGTCAAAAAGCTGGAAATCTTGCGCATCTCCCCTGTGCTGGGCGTGCACACCGGGCCGGGCATCGTCGGCGCGGCGGTGCTGCCAATGAAACTGGTGGATGATTTGATATAGCCCCCATCTAGTTCGGCCTGGGTCTTAGACCCAGGCCGAACTGTTAGTGGATATAGTAGTGCATGATCGGCCTGGTTTCCGAGCGGCGCCCCACCTCGACAAACCCAGCCTGACGGAATGCCGAAGCCGTTCCCGTGTAAATAAAGACCGGCGGTGCTTTCGCCTGCTTTGGCTCAGTGGGATAACCTTCTACAACCTTGCCGCCTTGCGTTTTGACGTATTCCACAACAGCACGGAGTAAAGCGATTGTCATCCCCTGGCGGCGGTAACGCCTGTCCACGAAGAAGCAGGTCACCGACCAGACCGGAGTCTCGTCTACCGGCGCGAGGATGCGCGAACGCGCCAGACCGGAGTAGGCCTGGCGTGGCTCGACCGCGCACCAGCCAGCCGGAACGCTGTCCATGTAGGCGAGCAGGCCCGGGGTCCGGCCAGAAGCGAGGATGGCTTTCTGGGCGAGACGATTGCCTTCGCCCTGTCCGGCATTGAATTCCTTGCGCGGCAGTTTCCAGTACATGCACCAGCAGCCAGCGCAGGCGCCGCGTGGACCGAAGAGGCGTTCGAAATCAGCCCAACGTTCGAGGGTAAGAGGCTGAAACTCAAGATCCTTCATCGGCGTTCTACCTGGCAGAGAGCATCTTTATGAGCGCAAATGCTGCGCCGCCCAAGCCGCAGCACAAAGCCAGCAAGCCAGGGATGCCAAGCACGAACGTCCAGACCGAGGCGGTCTTGGTCTGGGTCGAGATGGCGCTTTCTACCGCCGTACCGGCCAGCGGGCTGACAATGAACGGCTGGCCGGACGCCTTGACGAGGGTCAGGCCATTCGGCCCTTGAAGCGGGGCGCCGACTACTGTAATGGTTTGCCCAGCGCGAAATTCCCACAACCGGAAACTCAACTCGCCGCGCGGCATATTCGGCGAGATGCCAAGCAGGAGGCAGGCTGCCTGGATTTGATCATCGTTCGGGGCAATGCCTTTGCCAAGCAGGTGTTTGTCCAATCCATCCGGGTTGACCCACACCGCGCCGGAACCATCTTCCAATTGGAACGGGACGCCGCGAGCTTTGTCGGTCCACCCCTTCCATTCGGAATCATCCGGATCGTAGAACTCCACCGTCAGGCGGAGATAGACCAGCGCGGCATCTGCAGGGCCGTCAATTGCGCTGGGAGGTGAGGCGATCCGTCCATGGAGGCGTGCCAGCTTCGCGCCCGGATGAAGCGCAGCGACTGTCGTTGTTCTCAACGATTTGACGGCCGAGCCGGTCTGCCCGCGTTTTCGGGCGGTGAAGAACAGGATGGCAGCAAAGAGCAGGAGTGGCAGCCCACAGCAGACTGACACCCCCAGCCACCAAAGAATTGCAAAAAGCTGATCGGGAGAATATATATTCATGTTTTTCCTTTCATTGGACGCAACCTAGGTATTTTCCGAGAAAAAGTGGGGGGACAACTCGATCACCGGCGAAGGTGATAAGGGATGTCAATGATCACGCGTGGGAAATCGGAAAATCGCCGCCGGTAAAGGAGGGCAGCCTTGATCAGCCAGGCGGTCTGGTTGTGTAAAAGGGTCTGCCACCATTTGGCCGGGATGAATTCCGGCAAGACCAACGCGGCCAACTGCCCGTCATTGTGCAGCCGGTCGGTCTCTTCGAGAAAGTCTAACAACGGCGCGATGACCGAGCGATACGGCGAGGGTACGATGGTCAGGTTCAGGTCCGGCCACCACTCTGCCAGCTTTTGGCGGACGCTTTCCCCAGCCCCCGGCTCCAGCTCTACGTACACGGCGGTCACGTTATCCGAGATCGAACGGGCGAAATTGATCGCGTCCACGATGCCGCGGTGGACGCCAGAGATCGGGACAACGATGCGTGGGATTGGAACCGGCTTGAGCGAGGGCGGCAAGCCGTCCATGGATAGCTGGCGGGCGACTTCCTGGTAATGGGTACGAACACGAAGAAAGACGGCCACAATGATCGGGATGACTAAAATCGTGATCCAAGCCCCTTCGATGAATTTACTGATGACCACAACGATCACTGTTATCGTGGTCGCCAGCGCGCCAACGCCATTGACGATGGATTTCAACCACCATCCTTTTCCTCGCTCGCGCCACCAATGGACAACCATACCAGCCTGCGAGAGCGTAAAGGCCAGGAACGCACCGATGGCAAACAAGGGGATCAGGGCATGAGTATCCCCATTGAATGCAAAGATGAGCGCCCCGCCAGCTACGGCGAGAATCAAGATGCCATTGGTAAACACCAGTCGGTCCCCCAAACCGGTCAACTGCCGGGGCAGGAAACCATCTCCCGCCAGGATGGCCGCCAAACGAGGAAAGCCCGCGAAACTGGTATTGGCCGCAACGACCAGAATAAGCATCGTGCAGGATTGGATCAGCAAGTAAGCCGGCCCGCTGCCCAAAAGTCGCCGCGCCAGCGCCGAGAGGATGGTCTCCTGCGAGCCGGCGACCACGGCAAGGTACTGCGTCAGTCCCACGCTGCCCATGAACAGAATCCCCATCAAAACTGCCATGACAATCAACGTTCGCCCCGCATTTTTGGCCTCCGGCGGCTGGAAGGCAGGCACCCCATTGCTGATCGCCTCGATACCGGTCAGTGCAGTGCAGCCGGTGGAGAACGTGTGCAGAAGAAGGAATAAAGTCAACGGTGCAGTGGGAGGTGGAGCCACAGCGGCCAGCGTCCCCGGCCCGTCTATCACGGCACGGATTACCCCATAAGCCAACATAGGAATATAGGTGAAAAGAAACAGGTAAACAGGGATTGCCATCAGGGTGCCCGTCTCGCGCAAACCTCGCAAGTTGATAATGGTGATGATAAGTAGAAGCCCAAGCGAAAGCGCAACGCGATAATGCCATAAAACGGGGAATGCTGAGGCAATGGCCGCAATACCGGCCGTCACGCTCACCGCGACATTCAAAAGATAGTCCACCGTCAATGCAGACGCTGCAATCAGGCCAGGCAGTGTGCCCAGATTCCGACGGGCCACGATATACGATCCACCGCCCGTTGGATAACCATGGACGGTCTGGAAATAAGAAAGAGCAACCAGCAGCAACAGCCCCGTGATCGCCAGTCCAATCGGCCACGAGAGAGCCAATCCCACGCTGCCCGCCACGACCAGTCCGAGAAATATCTCCTGGTTGGCATAAGCAATCGAAGAGAGGGCGTCTGGAGAAAAAGCCGCCAGGGCGCGGGTCTTGTTCAGGCGCTTATCCGCCAGTTGCCGGGTGGGCAGGGGAGAGCCGATGATCAGGTCTTTGAGTGTGTTGAGCATGTAGTTTTATGCAAAAGATACCGAATGAAACGCGCAGAACAGCAATGACTATAGCACGCGCGTAGTCGCTTGGCAAGCGGTAAAAATATATCCTAACAAGAAGACAGCCACCTTGAAGGTGACTGTCTCCTGACTAAAATGGCTAGACTTTGACCAGCCCGACCGTGACCTTTTCCCCGTCGAACTCTTCCGCCATGCTAACGGACCCGGGGCCTGGTTCCGAAAAACTCAATTCCACCGTCAGCGTCTCGGCGGTGATGTATTCCTGGTTGGCTTTGATCGCCTTCTTCAAGCCGGGCGTGGCGAGAACGAATAACTTTATGCGATCGGCTACATCCAGATCGGCCTGTTTGCGCAAATCCTGCACGCGGCGGACGAACTCGCGCGCCAGGCCCTCGCGCACCAACTCCGGCGTCAGTTCGGTGACCAGCGCGGCCAGGTACGCGCCGTCATTCGCAACGGCAAAGCCGGCCTTGGCGTCCGCGTGGACTTCGACCTCTTCACCCAGAATGTCGAAGGTTTCGCCCGCCGCCTTCACCGTGAGCGACTGACCAGCCAGCAAGGTGTTTGCAACCGACTCGGCATCCATCTTCAAAATCGCCTCACGGATGGCTGGGAATTTGTTGCCGTATTTCTGGCCTAGCTGCTTCGGCAGCGGCTTGACC
>JALHUM010000250.1 GCA_022865905.1 Anaerolineales bacterium
CCAATTGGCAGTCAACTGGATCGAGAAACTCTTTGCGGATGGCATCACCACCGGTTGCTCGACCTCACCGCTGAGCTACTGCCCGGAGGATTCCGTCACACGTGCCCAGATGGCAGTCTTCCTCCTGCGCGCACGGCCTGGATCCACATAGACTCCCCCCGCGGTGGGCTCAAGCACCGGCTTCAGCGATGTACCTGTCACCCACTGGGCAGCAGCCTGGATTAAGCAATTAGCCGCGGAGGGCATCACCACTGGCTGCGGCGGCGGCAACTACTGCCCCGAAGACTCGGTCACGCGCGCCCAGATGGCGGTGTTCTTGGTGCGGACATTCAATTTGCCATAAGATTAATCTCATTGTAACCAGCCCTCCGAAGGTTAGCCTTTGGAGGGCTTTTCGTTAAATTTATCAACATCAGTAAGCTTAAAGACAAATTACGAATTAGAATTGAGGCGGCCAAACAGGATCAGACATGAAGAATAATTTTTGTAATCGCTGGTGACCGCAGTGGGGGTCTCGCCAGATACGGTCAAGGGGAACGTGCGGCAGGCCCTGGTCAAATTCCATCTGCCTAGCAAAGATGAGCTTCGGATGCTGCTTGCTCAATGGGATTTCAGCGAATGGGGTCCACCTGCACGACCTGTCCGAAACCGACGTTTACTCGACATCCTTGCCTGCCGCTGACGCAAGCGAATTGGCCTTGATGAAATGCCCAACTTCGTACACTGCCCCGAATAGGGGCGGTGTGCTTTTCATCTGGATGATCTTCTCTCGGCGGAAGAGCTGCCCTGCTGCTGCCGCGATCTGCTTTTCAGTGGAAAAATGCGCCTTGCGGATATCATAGCCCAGTAGGCGAAACATAAAAACCATGAAAGGACGTTCGACGGGCGCGCCATATACCAGTTGGCCACCGGGCTTGAGGACACGCTGGATTTCTCGAAATGCACGCTCGAGCTCGTCTGAGTGGAGGTGTTCAAGGATACTGATCAGCAGAACTGTGTCGAAGTAGTTATCCTCATAGGGCATGTCAAGTACATTCCCGTTGGTCAGGAATGTTGGGATATCTAGCGCATCGAAAACGGATTTTACGGCCTCGACCGAAGCGGTCAGGTCAATGCCGTAAATCTCATCGTATAGTTCATGCAAATTCAGGAAAGAGACCCCGCTGCCAAAACCGATCTCGAGGACGCGCCTGCCTCCCCTGCACTCGCCGAGACACAACTCTACGCGGCGCCGATACATGGCTCCAAAGATTGGCAAGTAATAGAAACGGATCGGGTCATCCGCATTGATGCCTTTGTAACTGCCGTGAGGCAGGATCTTTAGTTTCACGCGTCGTTGAGACATTAAAATTCCCTCCTATTCATGTACAAGGATTCGGCGCAGCGTGATTTGTGCAAACATGGCCCACTTATCCAGCCACGGCGTGAAGGACCACTCCAACCCCACCCAAAGCGGATAACTCCAAATCGGCGCAAGTGGGCGCAGAGAAACACCCCCCGAAACAAGGTAACGAAACGGCATGAGCAGACGGATTGCTTCGATCTTCCAACAGGGAAACTCTTTCTCGAATTGATCCCGATCGCGTTCGAAAATGATCCAGGGTAAGGCAATGTTCGCGCCGGAAAGCGGCCCTATGGATGGAAATTCCCAATCCGTTGCTTCCGGATGGATTGGCTCGTGGTGCAAACGGCGATAGACGAACAGGGACCAGGGTGTCATCCACGGTTCAAGGACGGTCAGCACCCCTCCAGGGCGGATGCAGCGCGCGGCCTCGGCGAAGAATTGCCGTGGTTGAGGCACGTGATGGAGAACGTCGCTCATTACAATCCCGCGCAAGCTGTTCGCCAGGAAAGGGATCGCATTCCCGTTCAAAATGGCTTGCGCAGAGGATGAATAAAAAACTTCGGACGTAATCAATCCAGGAATGAATTCTTTTAGAAACCCGGCGCCAGAACCAAGCTCGAGCACATCCCCAGGGCCTTTGGGTATGGCTGAACTTAGCCCGGTATACCATTCCTGATAAATCCGCCAAACAAATGGATTGCTGCGGATGATCTCGCCGCGCAAGTCAGTCACGCGTGGATCGTGGATATCAACTCCACGCAGAAGTGGATGCACCAGCCAGGTACGGAGTCTGTCGAACCAACTCATGGATTTATGAACGGCATCCCCGAATATAGAGCGAACCGGCAAATTCACGCAAGAGCGGAATCTTTTCGAATATCTCCCCCACTTTTTGGATGAAATCGGTTAGCGAAAGTGGAATTGCTGGATGAAGCCAGTCCAAGGGGACGATATTGATGTCTCTAAAACCAATCGCCTGCATGAGCGCTGCCAGCCTCCAGCGGAAGAATGCGGTCTCATCGGGCGAGTCGCCCAACCGAGCTTTGATCCAGGGAACGTTCTTCTGAACCATGATCTGGGGGTTGAGCATGTTTGGCTCGGCGAAGCTCATCACCCCGCCTGGCTTGAGCAGGCGCTGGATGTGGCTCAACGCTGACACGATATCCAGGTGGTGCAGTACCGATGAACCGATAACCGCATCGAAAGGATCGTCAGCGCTCAATGCCTCAAAGGGTGAACAGACAAATGACACCCTCCACGGCAGATTACGCTGGCGGGCGCTGGCGAGCAATTCCTCGGAAATATCCAGGGCGACGATTTCCGCTCCGCTGCGGGCGAAGTATTCCGTGAACAGGCCTGTCCCGCAGCCGATCTCCAGAGCGCGCACGCCGGACCTCAGGCCGGCCGCGGTGGAAATCAACTGGGCGCGCCGCTCGGCGCGGATTTTCCCTGCGGGCGTTCCCCAACCCCAAATCTGCTCCGGGTTATTCTCGGAGAGTTTCTTTCCGTGCGCGATCTCGTTTTGTCCACGCTGCGAAACGGGCATTCTCTTGTTCCGCCTACACAAATTTCAAGCGGATCGCCGCGAACCAGACCATTTTCAGCAACAACCAGCCATGTTTCCAGCGCTGGATATTGGTTGTCCCGTAAGTGCGTTCGCGATAGCGGATCGGCAGATCAAGGATCTTGCGGTTGGACTTGGCTGCTCCGAAGAGCAGATCGAAGTCGCCGAAGGGGTCAAAATCGCCAAAGTACGAACGGCCAGCGGCGATCCTCTTGTAATCGCTCATCCAAAGGGCTTTCGTCCCGCACAAGGTATCCTTGATGGGTTGTCCAAGGAGCCAGGAGAAGGTCAGGCTGAACATTTTGTTGCTGAGAAAATTGAGCCAGCGCATCGCTTGTTGCTCCATCGGATAGACCAGGCGCACGCCATTGATAAGCTCGCCTTTGCCAGTGAACAGGGCTTCGTAAAAGCGGGGCAGATCTTCGAGCGAGACTGTCAAATCGGCATCCAGGATTATCAGGATGTCGCCGTTGGCGTGTTCGAATCCCAGCCGCACGGCATCCGCTTTGCCCACACCGGTCTGCTTGAGCAGTTTGCCGCCTCGGTCGGGATGTTCGCGCAAGGCTTTCTCGATCACGGCATAGCTGTCGTCGCTGGAATGACCCTCGACGAAGATCAGTTCCATTTCTCGTCCCATGCGCGGTATGCGTTCGAAGATGGCCGCGATATTGCCGGCCTCGTTGCGCGCTGGAATGATTACGGATACGGAAGGTCCGCTGGCAGCCGGGAGTTTTTGTGGCCGCGGGCGGGCGATCATGAAGTTCGTCCATGCCCAAGACTTGAAAG
>JALHUM010000251.1 GCA_022865905.1 Anaerolineales bacterium
CTGGATGTGGGCGGATCGGCCATCGTCGTCTCGCAGTTCACGCTGTACGCCGACACGCACAAGGGACGCCGTCCATCCTTCACCGACGCAGCCCTCCCCGAGGTCGCCGCGCCGCTGGTGGAAAAGCTCGCAGCTTTCCTCGCTGTTCAGGGCGTTCCGACCCAAACGGGGGAATTCGGCGCCCACATGCTGGTCGAGATCCAAAACGACGGGCCGGTGACCATCTGGTTGGAAAAATCGTGAGGACAATATGATCCTTCTAAACCCCAAACAACACGACCGTTTCTATCCCGACGAACGCTCACGCGAGATCATGCGCAAGACCATAGCCTTCTTCGAGAACAAGGGGCTGAAGAAGGTCAAGGAAGACGACCATGCTCGTGCCTGGTACGCGGACTTCCTCGAATTCGTCAAGCAGGAGAGGCTCTTTGCCACGCTGCTGACCCCGGCCCAATACGGCGAGACCGCCGATTACCGCTGGGACACCTGGCGCAATTGCGAATTCAACGAGATTTTGGCGTTCTACGGGCTGGCCTACTGGTATACCTGGCAGGTCTATATATTGGGGCTTGGCCCGATCTGGATGAGCAAGAACGAGGCGCTGAAGCGCAAGGCCGCCCGGTTGCTCGAGGAGGGGAATGTTTTCGCCCTCGGTCTCTCCGAACGGGCGCACGGCGCGGACATCTATTCGACCGAGATGAGCCTCGCCCCCCAGCCGGACGGCACGTACCGCGCCAATGGCGAGAAATACTACATCGGCAACGCCAACCTGGCGCCGATGGTCTCCACCTTCGGGAAGATGGCGGATACGGGGGAATACGTTTTCTTTTCGGCGGACTATCGCCAGAAAAACTATGAGCTGATCCGCAACGTGTGCGCCAGCCAGAGTTACGTCGGACAGTATGCCCTGCACGATTACCCGGTCAGCGCGGCGGAAATCCTCCATCGCGGACAGGAAGCCTGGGATGCCTGCCTTAATACGGTCAACGTGGGCAAGTTCAACCTGGGCTGGGCTTCCATCGGCATCTGCACGCACGCCTTCTACGAGGCCATCCGTCACGCCGCCAACCGCCGCCTGTACAACATGGCCGTGACCGACTTCCCCCACGTGAAGCAGATGTTCACCGATGCCTACGCCCGCCTGGCCGCCATGAAGCTTTTCTCGCTGCGGGCCGCGGATTACCTGCGCACCGCCTCGCCGGAAGACCGGCGCTACCTGCTCTACAATCCCATCGTGAAGATGAAAGTGACCACCCAGGGCGAGGAGGTCATCAACCTGCTGTGGGACGTGATCGCCGCCAAGGGTTTCGAGCGGGATACCTATTTCGAGATGGCAGCGCGGGATATCCGCGCCCTGCCCAAGCTGGAGGGTACCGTCCACGTCAACATCGCCCTGATCGTCAAGTTCATGCCCAATTACTTCTTCAACCCGGCCGAATATCCCGAGCTCCCCCGCCGGGACGAGCCGCAGAACGACGATTTCCTTTTCGAGCAGGGGCCGGCTCGAGGTCTCGGAAAGATCCGCTTCCACGATTACAATCCCGTCTTCGAGCGCTTCGACTTGCCGAATGTATACATCTTCAAAGAGCAGATCGCGGTCTTCAAGGAATTCCTGGCCCTGGCGACTCCCGACGAAGCCCAGCAGAAGGATGTGGACTTTTTGCTTGCCCTGGGCGAGATCTTCACCCTGGTGGTTTACGGCCAGCTCATCCTTGAAAATGCCAAGATCTACGCCGTGGGCGACGACCTGCTCGACCGGATCTTTGACTTCATGGTGCGCGATTTCTCACGCCACGCCCTGAACATCTACAGCAAGACGATCAGCACCCCGCAGCAGATGGACTACTGCCTGCGCATGGTGCGCAAACCGGCGGTGGACGCGGCCCGCTTCGGCCGCGTATGGAGCGAGGTGCACGCGTTGAAGGACGCTTACGAGATGAATCCGTAGAGGCTTGCCTGTGGCCAGTCCTGTTATACTATTCTCAGGTTTGGGGCATGATCTTAGTGGCAAAGAGGAAGAGAAGCATCAGGAACTTCGCGATGGACGAAGTTTTTCAAGAGCAAACTATCGGAGGCGATGACCATGAGTGACACGTATCTAAACAACTTGTTGGGCGAAAATGAGCAGGTGCTTTTTGAGACGCATCAGCACTGGCTGGTGTTGGCGGGAAAAATTCTGACCGAGATACTTTTGTCGGTGGCGTTGGTGGCGTTGGTATCCATCATTTGGTTTTTTTGGGTGCCGAATGTTCTGATGGCGCTGGGATACCTGCTGCTCGTCTTCCCGCTGATCAGCCTGTGTGTGGATGTTCTCATCTGGTCGAAGCGCAAGTACGTGGTGACCAGCCGCCGCGTCATCCAGCTCTCCGGCGTGTTCAGCAAGAACGTTACCGATTCCTCGCTGGAGAAGGTCAATGACGTAAAGATGAGCCAGTCTTTCTTGGGACGGATGTTTGATTACGGCGATATCGAAATCCTGACCGCCAGCGAGTTGGGCGTGAACAAGTTCAGGCGCATCGGAAAACCCATCCATTACAAGACCGCCATGATCAACGCCAAGGAAAAACTGGAGCGCGCTCCGGCGGAAGCCGGGCTGGCCCGCCCGGCGCGCAACGCTGCGGATTTGCTGGCGCAACTGGACGAATTGCGCCAAAACGGTGTACTGACCGAGGCGGAGTTCCAGAGCAAAAAGGCTGAATTGCTGAAGAAGATGTAAGCCCGGGAAAGTGGAACGTGAGGCGTAGGAGTTCTTACCTCCCGTTTCGTGTTATACGTTTGTAACCATCTAATGAAGCTTCGCATCAAACCCCCAAGGTCTCGCCCAGCCACACTCCGCAGCCGCGGCGCCTGCCCAGGTCCCACGCTGAACCCAAGTTTCCACTCTTTCTGGCTCAACTCCATAGCCATGTAGAGCTTCTCCTTTTCTGTAGTATCATTATTCGTGCAGGTCATTTCTGGTTCCATTTGCTCCTCCTTTGTGAGCATTCTCAATTCGACTAATGCGAGAGTACCACAATCCATGGAAAGAAACGACCTGCTTTTGCAAACCACTTGACCTTACTCCACATATTATCTATACTATATATTATCAGCTGGCTTGTAAAACCACCATAAGCTAATGAACCGCAAAATCGTGGCTGACTACATAGTTGGGCGGCAGATCTCATACGCGGAACATCTCAAGGCGAATTTTGATGAGCCCACGTCGTGTCACACCTTCCGAGGCAGTCCTAAGCGCAGAAAACCAGATCCGCATCGCGCTCCAAGAAATCGTGACGCGTGGAGGTCAAGCCACCATTGCTGAGATTTACGCGGCCCTCGACACCGGGAGGACCGCCGTCGAGGCTGCATGAGATTAGACTCAGCCATCCTTGCGGGTAACCAGGGTCATAGGACCCGACGCCCTCCACTCATTCACGTTCGAAAGGAGTAAAACCATGAAATTCACCAGAAATATAGGCATGCTCTTGCTGGCAGCCTTCCTCATTCTCTGGGGCCTGATGCAACTTGTCCCGGCCCTCGGTGGCCTGGGACTGATCCTGGCAATCCTCGCCATCGCCGCCGGCATTTTCATCCTGTTGGGCCGTTAGGCCAACTGCCACCCGGTCGGTTGACCGGGTGGCTTCAAATAGATCATTCAAAAGGAGAAATCTCATATTGTGGACGATCATCATAATTCTCATAATCCTGTGGCTGCTTGGCTTTTTCGGTCGGAACATAAGCCCACGCTTCCCGCAGACCGGCGGTTGGATTCACACTCTGATCGTGATTGCCGTCATCCTCATCGTCTTGCACCTCCTTGGGGTGTTGTAAAATTCCCGCGCCTTGACGATTAACCAGATTGGTTGAGGCCAGGGATGGTTGAGTTTTATTGAACCGCAAAGCGTTTGTTGCCGAAAATGGCATGAGTACTAAGAAGAAGTCGGTTGAATATTTCCTGTAAGCCCAGAAGAATTTACATCTGAAAGTCAGCTAAGAGAGCACGATTTTATCCATGACTACAAGGGTAGTACGATAGAAAGAAACGGAGAAAAGAATGGGAATACTTTCCTGGATTGTCGTTGGTTTGATCGCCGGCTTTTTAGCCGGGTTGGTCGTAAAAGGTGGCGGTTACGGGATCATCGGTGACATCATCGTCGGCGTACTCGGCGGATTGCTGGGCGGTTGGATAGCTTCCTATTTCTTCCACATGGGCGGCGCAATGACAGGCATTAACCTGCAATCCATCCTGGTTGCGTTCGGTGGCGCGGTAATATTGATTATCATATTGCGCCTGATTGGTGGAAGAAGGAATTGACACGATCGGATTACAATTTCGATTACTAAAGCCTTCTTAGCCAAAACGAGGGAAGCCTCCAAACGGGGCTTCTCTTGGCATTGTTATTGATGACTTTCTGAAAGCGCGTGAAGGAAAGAATTATTATGAATGCAATCGATCAAAACCATCGTGCCATTTTACGGAGCATTGCCCATTGGGTAATGCTCGAGCGCGACCTGCTGCCTGATTATTCCTCCACCGCCCTCACCTAGCTCGGACAGCTGATTTCCGGCGTTGGTGATAAAGTCACGATAAGTTAATGTACTCGTATAGGATTTGAACCTAGAACCGCTAGGTTCGAAGTTCAATCCCTAGCCAGGGATTTCTTCACATTCCCTCTCCCACTGACCCGCCCCCGCGCCCTCCCCATCTCCCTGCCTTCCTCCCCCAATTTTGGAGAAGGTGTCCCTCGTGTAGCATATCATTCCCGAAGGAAACATTCTCCCCGCCCCTGTGAGGGGCAGGGTTGGAGTGGGGTAGAAGATTCAGACTTAAAGAACGCCATAAGCCGACCAGTTGACTTTTCCAAAACCCGACGTATAATGAATATGCAATCCGTTTCACTTCTCAGATGGTAAACCGGTCGAGAAGCTAATATTCAATCCGCTGACAGCATGTCCGCGACTATTTGTAAGTTCCAGATAAAGGAGGAAACCCGTATGACTAAAATCTCGTCGGGATTGAGGACTCTGTTCCTGGTGCATTTCGTGGTCGGGCTCGTGTTCGGTCTGCTATACCTGTTGATCCCAGGGATATTTATGGGCTGGTTTGGCATATCGGTTCCAGATGACCTTCCTTACCGGATTATTGGCGCTGCAATTCTTGCCTTTACCGCCAGTTCCTGGTATTGCTATAAAGCTGCCGAATGGGAGAGGGTGAAAATTGTCGTTCTGGCGGAGATCGTCTGGACAGTCCTGAATGTTCTAGTGGGGTTGTATGGCCTGCTCTTCGCCGGGCAGCCAGCAGCCGAATGGATCAACGTGATCATGATGGCAGGTTTTGCGGTTGCATTTACCTATTTTTACAGTAAGAAGTGAGAAAAGGTCGCCCGCGACTGGCCGAAGTATCGTGGAACGGATTGCAATGCCTTCTTTTGGGAAGGGACCGCCGGGTTTCCAAGCGATAAAGTCCACCAGGAACGCGAAACCGCCCTCAACTCTCCCCTCCCTCCTCCTCCCGCCTCTAGCCGAGGTCTGGTCGAGGCGGCGTCATGCCGCCAAAGTGGTTGCGTTCTTGGCAACCATCGGCTGTAGCGGGCGTCATTGGCTGAGGCGGCTTCGAGCCGCCATCAGCCATATCGACGCCTTAAGGCGTCAATGTGAGCGCCCGATGCCAGGCTGTTTCGGCACCACGACTGGCTGAGGCGGCCTTCGCGTAGCACCCCCATGGGGCAAGCCGCCATCAGCCGTTTCAGTGGCATAAGCCACTGAAGATCGCCGAAGCTCCGCCCCCCTCCTGCTATTCCCCAATCTGCAATCTGCAATCTGCAATCCTCGCTCTTTCCCCCCTTGTAAAAATAGAATATTTGTGCTATAAATGTAGAAGAAGTCAAAAAGGAGTCTGCCAGGAGGCCCAACCTATTATTGGCATGGCTCTCTCATATAACCAATCGCTTACCCCTCCCGTTCATCCCGCCTCCATGGCTATTTGTTCCTCCTTTGTTCCTCGATTATTTTTTACTCAAAAATCCCATGAACTCCCCGCAATGGTCAACCGCCACCCGCAAACCGTTACCCACTGAACCCCAATCCCCTCTCCTTCAACGACACCCACCTGCCCTGCCCGATGACCATGTGATCCAGCACGTCAATATCCAGCAGCTTGCCGGCCTGGAGGATGGCGCGCGTCACGGCCACGTCGTCGGGGCTGGGGGTTGGATCGCCGCTGGGGTGGTTGTGGATCACGATGATAGCCGGGGCGTTGCGCCGGATGGCCGGCTTGAACACCTCGCCGATGTGCACCTGTGACGAGTTGACCGAGCCGCGATAGATTTCCACGATGTCGAGCACGCGGTTGCGCGTGTCGAGCAAAATGACGCGCAGGTGCTCCTGCTCCAGGCCAGACATCTCATATTGTACCAGCGCGGCCGCCTCGGCGGGACTGTTGATCGCCGGGCGCTCGTCCGGCGCTTCGAGCGTCAAGCGGCGTCCCAGCTCGATGGCCGCTTTGATCTGGGCGGCCTTGGCCTCCCCGATGCCGTGCTGGGCGCGCACCTCGTCGAAAGTCGCCCTGTGCAAGCCGGTCAACCCGCCGAACTTTTGCAGCAGGCGCTGGCCGACCTGGACGGCGTTCTCGCCGGGCACGCCAACGCGCAGCAGGATGGCAAGCAGCTCGGCGCTGCTGAGCGCTTGCGGACCAAGCTTCCCCAGCCGCTCGCGCGGACGCTCGTCCGCGGCCAGGTCGGTGATGCGATAAACGGATTTGGTTGTATCGTTCATGGTTTACCCTCGCTTCTTCGGCGGCGGCAGCGGGATCTCGCGCGGTTCGAGCAGACCCCAGCGCGAGGCGCCCAGGTACAGGATTTCCAGGATCAAGTCGGTGTATGAAATCCCGTCCGCATTGGCGATCAGGCACAGGTCGCTGTAATCGGGGGTCAGGCCGGCTAGGGGGTTGATCTCCAACAGGCAGGGATTGCCTTCGCGGTCGAGGCGGAAGTCGACGCGCGAGACATCCAGCGCGCCCAGCAGGTGATGGCCGCGCCAGGCGTAGTGCTGCAATTTCTTGGCCAGGTCCGGCTCCACCTGCGCGGGGCAGATGTAACCAGGCGCGCCTTCCGTGCCGATGGACTGAGCTTTGGCCTCCAGCCCGTACACGCCGGGCGTGACCGAGCGGGTGCTATCCAATTCCAGGATAGGGAAGCGGTGGAAACCGTCCGCATCGTACCACTCTGGACGCCGGGAGTACAGCCTGGAGTCCGTGCGGCCCATGATCGCCACGGTGAACTCGCGGCCGGAGAGGTAAGTCTCCACCAGGGCAGGCTGCTTGTACAAGTTGACAACGTACCTGGCGCGCTCGCGCAACTCACCTTCATCATTGACGATGGCGCGCACATCTACGCCCATGCCGGTGCCCTCGCGCGCTGGCTTGACGAACAGCGGGAAGCGCAGGTCGGGGCGCAGCGGCTCCTCACCTGTGATGAACTCCTGGAACGGCGCGACAGGCAGGCGCCGGTCACGCCAGATGCGCTTGGTCAGCGTCTTGTCCAATGCAATGGCGTTGGTCAAGACGCGCGAGCCGGTATAGGGAATTTTGAGCAATTCCAGCAAGGCTGGGATCTGGGCTTCGCGCGCATCGCCCCCTAAGCCTTCGGCAATGTTGAAGCAGATATCGGGCTTTGCCGCTTTCAGCGCATAGGGCAGACCGCTGTCGGCTGGGATGAACATGGTCCAGTGGCCGTCGGTTTCGAGCGAAGCCCGGATGTGATCTATCGTTTCGATATAATCGTAGTCCGCGCCGGCATCCGGGGGAACGTCAGGTGGGAGGGGCTTATCGTGCTCTTTGGTGTTTGCCAGCACAGCCACCCGCCACGGACGCGTCGGGCGCGGCTGGGAACTGGGAGGTTTATCGCTTTCTTGGTTCTGCGATGTGGTGTCCATTTCAGCCTCTTATACATTAACAGATTGAATTTTGCGGTGCGGAGTATAAATCAATATGGTGGAATTACAAGAGGTGAGTTTCGCAAGTTATTAGACTCCCGGCGTCTAAAAGACGCCGGGAGAGTCTTCTGGATGATTCCCCGATAACATCGAACTAGACAAGATAAATCCTTTCAGGTATGATAAGTATGTTCTGTTACCAGCCAGGTTGGACAAAAAACGAACAAAAGGGTTCATTTAAATCCGCATGGATTCGTTCGAACAATTACGGAAAGACCAGACAGAAACCCAAGGCGTGCCCGGATGCGAAACCTCTATCCGGGCAGCCGTGCGTAAAAACATGCTGTCTGCTTTACTTCCTCATTGCGAGGGGGATTGCTTCATCCCTGTTTAGTTCACAGGGGCGTGCAAGCACATACCCACGGAGGCGACATGACCGACCTGATCAAGCAAATTACAAGTGAGCTGCAGCAGCAGATTGATGCTTACACACCTGAGATCGGCATCAGCGACGTCGGTACGGTGACCGAGGCCGGGGATGGCATCGCCCGCGTCAGCGGCCTGGGGAACGTCAAGTCACAGGAATTGGTGCAGTTCCAGAACGGTGTGATGGGTATTGCCTTCAACCTGGAAAAGAAAAGCGTTGGCGTCATCATCATGGGCGATTATTCCGAGATCGCCGAGGGGATGATCGTCCGCTCGACCGGGCGAATCGCCTCGGTGCCGGTGGGTGACGGGCTGATCGGGCGCGTGGTCAACGCCCTGGGCGAGCCGGTGGACGGTCGAGGCCCGATCCAGTTTTCGGGTTATGGTAGGGCAGTCACCTACCATTATCGTCCCATCGAGCGCATCGCGCCGGGTGTGGTCCAACGCCAGGACGTGGATACCCCCGTCCAGACCGGCATCAAGGCCATCGACTCGATGATCCCCATCGGCCGCGGCCAGCGCGAACTGATCATCGGTGACCGCCAGACCGGCAAGACGGCCATCGCCATTGATACGATCATCAACCAGAAAGGCAAGGACCTGGTCTGTATTTACGTGGCCATCGGCCAAAAAAAGGCGGCTGTCGCCCGTACCGTGGCCCTGCTGGAACGCTACGGCGCGATGGAACATACGATTGTGGTGATATCCGCTGCGGACGAAGCCGCCGCGCTGCAATATATTGCACCTTACGCCGGCTGCGCCATCGGCGAGGAGTTCCTGGAGACCGGCCGGGATGCGTTGATCATTTACGACGACCTCTCCAAACATGCCTGGGCTTATCGCCAGGTGTCGCTGCTCCTGCGCCGCCCGCCGGGACGTGAAGCCTATCCCGGTGACGTGTTCTACCTGCATTCCCGCCTGCTGGAAAGGGCGGCTCGCATGGCGAACAAGTACGTTATCGTCAAGAAGGATTTTGCCGAGTCACTAGCGACTGAAAAGGACAACCTAGAAGGCAAGGTCTATGGCGGGCCACGTTCATTGCACGATGCCGAAGAGGCGCGCAAGGCGCTGGCGAAGCCAGATGACTACAAGGCGGTCAAGGTCGAAGGTTCGGGTGGCTCGCTGACGGCGCTGCCGATCATCGAGACCCTGCTGGGCGACGTTTCAGCATACATCCCGACCAACGTCATTTCCATTACGGACGGCCAAATTTACCTGGAAGGCAACCTGTTCAACGCCGGCATCCGCCCGGCGGTCAACGTGGGCATCTCGGTCTCGCGCGTGGGTGGCGCCGCTCAGACCAAAGCCATGAAGCAGGTGGCCGGCAAGCTGCGCCTGGACATGGCGGCTTACCGCGAGCTGGCCGCCTTCGCGATGATGGCCTCCGATTTGGACAAGGCTACGCAAGCGCAATTGAACCGCGGCCAGCGCATGCAGGAGATCCTCAAGCAACCCCAGTACGAGCCAATGTCAATGGAAAATCAGGTGATCGTATTCTTCGCCGGGACGAATGGCAACGCGGATGCTATCCCCGTAGAGCGGATGCGCGCCTGGGAGACGGCCCTGCTCCGTTACATGGATAATTCCCACCCTGAGCTTGGCAAGGATATCGCCGAGAAGAAGCAGATCAGCGAAGAGACCGACAAAAAACTGCGCGCCGCGCTGGATACGTTCAACGCCACGTGGCAGTAAAAGTTCCACGTTCCAAGTGTCACGTGTCAGGTGAACACGAGACTATTCGACTAAGCGACTATCAGACTAAACGACTACCAGACTAACATGGCTTCCGCGAGAGAAATGCGGCTCCGCATCCGGAGCGTCAAGAACATCTCACAAGTAACCCGCGCCCTGGAAGCGGTCAGCGCCAGCAAGGTGCGTAAATCCATGGCGGCGGTCTCCGCAACGCGGGCTTATGCGACCAAGGCCTGGCAGGTGTTGACCCACATTGCCCAGCAACCTGGGCGCGCCAACCTGCATCCCTTGTTGACTCGCCGGCTGCAGGTCAACCGGACTCTGGCGGTGGTCATCAGCGGTGACCGGGGATTAGCCGGCGCGTACAACACCAATGTCATCCGTTTCGCCACGCAGAAGTTCAACCGCTACGAAACGCCGGTGCGCTATATTGCCATCGGTCGCAAGGGACGGGATATGCTCATCCGGCGGTGTAAAGAGGTCATCGCGGAGTTCAGCAACCTGCCGGCCGCGCCCTCGTTTGCCGATGTATCCGCGATTGGACGGATGGCAGTGGACGAATTCCTGAAAGGCGATGTGGACGAAGTCTCTCTGGTCTACACGAAATTCATCAACATGGGCAAGCAGGAGGCGATTGTCAAGAGACTCCTGCCTCTCGAAATGGAGGCTGGCTCTGAGCGTGTGGAAGATTATGAGCATAAACATCTGACGGCGGCTTATATCTATGAGCCTGCCGAGCGCGAAATTCTCGACGAAATCATCCCGCGTTTTACGGCTTTGCAAGTCTATCAGGCGATCCTCGAGTCGCTGGCCAGCGAACATGCCGCGCGCATGGTCGCCATGCGGAATGCGACCGATAACGCCATCGAATTGGTCGCTTCACTTCAATTGGCTTACACCACAGCGCGCCAGCAATCCATTACCAATGACCTGTTAGATATCGCCGGGGGCGCGGAAGCGCTTACCAGGGCGCTTGCTCAAACTTACCGAGTAGGTGCTGCGCATCGGATCGGAGGCGAAAATGGCTAATGCAACTGGCCGGGTAGTCCAAATTCAAGGTGGTGTGGTAGATTTAGAGTTCCCAGAAGGCGAACTGCCGGATCTTTTCGAGGCGATTGAGATTCAACGACAGGATAAAGAACCGCTTACCCTGGAAGTCCAAAACCACCTTGGCGACAACTGGGTACGCTGTGTGGCGATGGACACGACCGACGGCTTGCAGCGCGGCCTCCCTGCCACCGCAACCGGCGCGCCGATCATGGTGCCGGTTGGCTTGGTGACCTTGGGGCGCATCTTCAACGTGCTTGGCAAGCCAATTGACGAAAAAGAACCTGTTCACTCTGACCTGCACTACCCCATCCACCGCCCTGCCCCCCCATTTTCTGAACAGTCCACCCGCGTGGAAGTCTTCGAGACCGGCATCAAAGTCATTGACCTGATCGCCCCCTTTACCAAAGGCGGCAAGACCGGCATTTTCGGCGGCGCGGGCGTCGGCAAGACGATCATCATCCAGGAACTCATTCGCTCGATCGCCACCGTGCACCAGGGCAACTCGGTCTTCGCCGGGGTGGGCGAGCGCACACGCGAGGGCACGCAGCTTTACCGTGAAATGCTGGAATCCGGCGTGATGAAGGACACCGTGATGGTCTTTGGCCAGATGAACGAGCCGCCGGGTGTGCGCCTGCGCGTGGCGCTCACCGCGCTCTCGATGGCCGAATACTTCCGCGACGAGGGCCGTGACGTGCTGCTCTTCATTGACAATATCTTCCGCTTCACCATGTCCGGATCGGAAGTCTCGGCGCTGCTCGGGCGCATGCCCTCGGCCGTGGGTTATCAGCCGACTTTGGCGACCGAGATGGGCGAATTGCAGGAACGCATCACCTCGACCCGCCACGGCTCGGTCACTTCGATGCAGGCCGTCTACGTCCCTGCGGATGACTATTCGGACCCAGCGCCGGTTGCCACGTTCACACACCTGGACGCGACCATCGCCCTCGAGCGCTCCATCGTCGAGAAGGGTATTTATCCGGCCGTTGACCCGCTGGTCTCAACCTCCCGCATCCTTGATCCGCGCATCGTGGGCGAGGAACACTACACCACCGCCCGCGAGGTGCAGCGCGTGCTCCAGCGCTACAAGGACTTGCAGGATATCATCGCCATCCTGGGTATTGACGAACTGAGCGAAGATGATAAACTGATTGTATCCCGCGCCCGCAAGATCGAACGCTTCTTCTCGCAGCCGTTCTACGTAGCCGAACAATTTACGGGTATCTCCGGCAAATACGTGCCGCTGCGTGAGACCGTGCGCGGCTTCCGCGAAATCCTGGATGGAAAATGCGACGATCTGCCTGAACAGGCTTTTATGATGGTCGGTATGATTGACGAAGCGGTCGAGAAGGCGGAGAAGCTGGCAAGCCAGTAATTAGTGATCAGTAATCAGTGAACAGTACTGATGACTGATCACTGATGACTGATTATTGGATAGAGAACATGCCCATTCGTTGTGAAATTGTCTCACAAGACCGCATGGTTTATCAGGGCAATGCCGACATGGTGCTCCTGCCCGGCTCGGAAGGGGAGATGGGCATTCTGCCTAACCACGCGCCGCTTCTGACCACCCTGAAATTTGGTATCATCAAGGTGCGGTCTAAGGGACAGGAAGAGGTTTTTACTGTTGCCGGCGGCGTGGCCGAGGTGCAGCCGGATATCGTTACCGTTCTGGCCGACGCGGCCGAAAACGTCGAAGAAATTGACGTGACCCGCGCCGAGGCCGCCAGGAAGCGCGCCGAAGAGATGCTGGCCAAGGGTCCACCCGCGGATGCAGACGCTTACCTGAAGGTCGAGGCTGCCCTACGAAAATCCAACCTGCGGCTGGATGCTGTCAAACGCTTCCGGCGCGGCGCGACGAAGCCGGCCAGGATTACCGAAGAGGTCAAGTGAGTTAATTATGCCTCCATTCTCGAGAAACCTGGGGATTGACCTGGGCACGAACCAGACCCGCATTGCCGATGGCTCGGGTGTGCTGGTTGATGAGCCGACCATCGTCGCCATCGCGCTGAATGAGCAGAAGATCGTCGCCCTGGGCAAGGAAGCCCACAACATGTACGGCCGCGTGCCCGAAAATATCGAGGTGGCCCGGCCGCTGCAGAACGGCGTGGTGGCCGATTACGAGATCACCGAGGCGTTGCTGGCCTACCTTCTGCGGAGCGTCAGCGGACCGCTGCGCATCTTCCGCCCGCGCGTTATGATCTCGGTGCCTTACGGTGTGACCAGCGTGGAATCGCGCGCTGTGCACGAGGCCGTGCTCCACGCTGGCAGCCGCGACGCCTTCCTAATCCAGCAGCCGCTGGCGGCTTCCGTTGGCGTGGACTTGCCAATTGGCTCGCCCTCCGGCAACATGGTGCTGTGCCTGGGCGGCGGGGCAACGCAGGCCGCAGTCATCGCCATGTACGGCATCGTTTCGGCAGAGACCCTGCGCGCGGGTGGGATGCACCTTGACGATGCCATCGTCGCTTATGTGCGCAAAAAGTACGGGGTAATTATTGGCTCACAGACCGCCGAGCAATTGAAGTTCAAGATCGGCGCGGCCGTGCCTCAGGATAAAGAAGAGAGCATGGAGGTGCAGGGACAGGATCAGGTCAGCGGATTGCCGCGTCCAGCCACCCTGACGACCGGGGAGATCGTCGAGGCGCTCCAGGAGCCGCTTAAGTCGTTCATCGAGATCGGCCGGCGCGTCCTCGAAAAGACCCCGCCCGAGCTGGTTTCGGATATCATTGACCGCGGCGTGGCATTGTGCGGCGGCGGGGCGCTGCTACGCGGCATTGACAAGTTCTTCACCAAGGCGCTCGGCATCCCGGCCTATCTGGTGGATAATCCCCTAACCTGCACGGTGGAAGGCGCGATGAAGGCCTTCAGTCTCTACCCATTCCTCAAGCGGAATCTTCCGCCCGTATAAGATCAACTGACCGGGCACTTGCGCCCGGTCTTTTGTTACATGAACACACCTCAACCTCCAGAAGCCTTTTCTTCTCTCTCCAGCCTCGGCGGCTTGATAGAGACCTTCCCCCTGCGCAAAGGCAGACGCTGGACCTGGCTGATTGCTGCGTTGATCTTGCTGACAGCTTCTGCAAGCGTAAAGATTTACGGGATAACCCTGGCCTATCTGGGCTGGAAACGCTATGGCGCGGCCGTGGTGGGCGAGTCCCTTTTCTGGCCGCTGGTCATTGCAGCAGGCTTATTCCTGTCGAGCCTGATCTTCGCCGGGGTCGCGTACGCCAACTGGACCAAGGCAATTGTGCTCTACCAGAACGGCTTCACCTATAAAGATCGTCGCGGCCTACACCCCTGGTGTTGGCGAGACGTAGCCGCCTTGCGAATGGCGGTCACCCACCACGACATTCTTGGGAGACATACCGGCACCACCCACGCCTACACATTAGAAAACCGCAGCGGCAACAGGCTTACATTGAACGATGGTTTCAGCCGTATGGAAGAATTGGCGCGGGTTATCGAAGAAAACACGTTTTCCATTCTATTCGAGCAGGCTGCCCAACAATACAACTTCGGGAGGAATCTTACCTTTGGGCCGGTCATGGTCAACAAGGCGGGCATCCAGGTCGGCAGGAAAAGCTACGGCTGGGGTGAAGTTCAGCAGGTTTCGATCCAGCAGGGCATCCTGAAGGTCTCGAAGAAAGGCGGAGGCTGGTTCAACGGAGCGAGCGCGGCGGCTTCGAACATTCCCAATCTGCGCGTGCTGCTGGATGTCATTGACCGATTGGCGAGGATCCAGATTGGAAAATGACCGGCGCGGATGCCGGTCATTTTGTCGGGTCATCTCAGGTTTTCCACTTTCTTCTTACTCCAAATAATACGTCATCCGCTGCAAACCAGTGGCAGGATCAATGTACTGCAACATCACCCCGTGCGGCACGCTCAAGCTGATGGGAGCGTAATTCAAGATGGCTTTGACGCCGGCTTCGATCAACCGGTTGGCGACCTCCTGGGCTGCTGAGACCGGGACGGTCAGCATGGCGACCTTGATACCCGCTTCCCGGATGGTGTCCACCATCATCTGCGAATCCCGGATGACGAACTCGCCCACCTTCTGGCCGATCAGGGCCGGGTTATTGTCGAAGACCATCACCACGCGAAAGCCACGATTGCTGAAGCCCTGGTAACGAGCGATGGCGTGACCCATGTCACCCATGCCGACCACGACCACATCCCAAACACGGTCCACTTTCAGGATTTCGCGCAGCTTCCCGATCAGGAAACCGATGTTGTAACCGGTGCCCTGTTTGCCGAACTCGCCGAATTGGGAAAGGTCTTTGCGGATCTGCGCGGCCGAGACGCCTACCAGATCGCCGAGTTCCTGCGAGGAAGTCGTTTGCTGGCCTTGCGCTTGCATGTGGCGCAGGGCGCGCAGGTAAACGGGTAGTCTGCCGATGATGACATTGGGGATGATTTTCATTGCCATAGCCTGCTCCATGAAGAATATCTGCCCAATTTACCACAAAAGGAGATTTTCCGCAATTCATCACCGCCCCCCTCTGTCCCCGACCCTCACCCTACCCTCCCCCATTCCTGAAGCGCGGAATGGGGGAGGGCCAGGAGGGGGCGAAATGGGGGGATGAAAGGGGGGTTTGAGAAATAATCTCCAGTATCTTCTTAATAAGCAAGAGGGGATGAGGGATGTCCATCCCCTGGTTTATTGAGATGATACAATCTCCACAATAAAGCTGCCGTTCGCATGGATTTCCATGATGGACAGCGGGAAGGGGTAAAAATGGCCGGATGGATAGCCCAGGTTGGGGTTCTCGGAGCGGGACAGGAACGGGATCGAGACGGTGAATCCCTGCGCGGAGAAAGGCGCATCCGTGCGGACCTCGAGCCTGATCCCGTTAACCAGGCCCCATCCCCAACTGGCGGGGGTGAGGCTGGCGCGCATGTCCGCTACCCAGCCGAGGCGGAAACGCTGCCAGGGGTCAACGGCTATCGGGATGCGGGTCGTAAGCGGGGTTCGGCTGTCGTAGCGCACCTGGAGACCGTCTTCGGTCAGGCGGAAGGTTTTGACGCGGCTTATGGCAGTAGCAGTGAGGGTCAGCGCGCCGTCGGGTGTCAAGGCAGAGATGTAATCTGCAAGAGGCTCGGATGTGTCGCTGAAAGCGCCCATGATCTGGGCCGGGTCAGCTGCCTCGCCGCGCGCCGGTTCCCATTCGGAGGGGTCGCTCAGGCCGAGGGCGAACTGCGCGCTGGGGGCAATGAGCTGGTGCGCGCCGTTCACGTCGCGGGAGAAAAGGAAAGCCAGCCGCGCACCGGTGGTCTCGATCACAGCAAAGAACCGGGACGAAGCCAGCAGACATTCTACCTGCCCATCGTAGTCCAGGTCGAGGGTGCACGCCGAGAGTGTGTATAGATTTTCAGCCCAGCGGCTGGCAGCCAGCAGGATGCCTACCTGACCAAGATACTGGGCGCGCAGGGCCTGGAGGTCCGTATCTGCGCCAGGGGCAGTCAACGCGAAGTACATCTGCCAGGCTGAATCGGTGAGGGGGTTCTCCGAGGCGCTGCGCAGCTCGGTGAGCAGACGAGCCTGCAAGGTCAGGGAATCGAAATCAGTCACCTGGCCCTGGGTGGTATAGATGGGCATGGGCGAGGCAGGCGTGAAGGCTGGGATCGAGGCAGCCGTTGCCCCAATGGGAAATGACATCAGCGCATCCGCATTCAGCGGCCACATCCAGGGGTGAGCGGCGATGTAAGCGAAAGAGGCGGCGGCCATGTCCGCAGCGCCCCAGGTGCTGTGAGGCAGGCTGCCGCCCAGCACGACGATATCCCCCGGATCAGGCGAGAGGGCAGCCTGGATCAGGGAGCGGCGGACATCCAAACTCAGGCCATCGTCAGTGGCCTGCCCATCGGCCAGGGTCGGGAGTGGGATGAGCGTCTTTCCGGTGTGGTGAGCGAGGTGGGTCGAATCGGGGAGTTGTACGAATTGATAATGGTAGCCTGAAATATGGCTACCATAACGGTAAGCAGGCAGCAGGTCCCAAAACGGGGCGTATATGAACAGGCTGGTTGGCAGGCCAAACGCCAGAGCCGCCTCCCGGCTGAAGGCCAGAGAAACGTTTGCTGGTTCCCCATAATGGTAGCCTAAATTCGGGCTACCATAGTGGTAGCCTAAATTCGGGCTACCATAGGCGACGTCAGGCAGGAGGAGCAGGCGTTCGTCCACCAGGCGCTGGAGCTGTCCAATCTGTCCCATGAAATCCAGCGCCGAAAGGCTGGCTGGGGTCTTCAGGTCGAGCAGCACAACGGGGATGCCGTAGCGTTTGGCGTTATCGAGCACGTGGCGCAAGCCGTGACGCCCGCCCGTCGGGCCGGTGTGTGCGCCATCCCAGCGACGCAGGGCCTGGGCGGGTGTGTAGGCAATGTAGGAATCGGTGAAGGCTAACAGGAGCGGGGCACGCGCCAGAGGCGGCGAATCATCAGAATGAATGTCGAGGGCTTCATCGGCCGGGGTCGAGGAGGAAAGCGAAAAAATGCGAATGTCGAACCAATAGCGCTCCCCGATGAAAAAGCGGTTGATGCTGATGGTGATCGTATCCAGGCTAGGATCGCGGCTGAGGCGCACCTGCCGAAGGCCTACCGGCAGAGGCGAGTCTGCGCCTGGCGGCTGGATGAGCTGGATCCTCCCACTGGCGGGGATCTGGATGATGAGCGGGGCCTGGGCGTAGAGGGCATTGTCCCACAGTTGGATCTCGAGGCAGTAATCATCCGAGAAAGTGAGGTCGAGCAGGTCGAGGCGGATTTGCAGATCGTATCCGGCGGTGCGGGTGTAGACGGCCAGCAGGTCGGCGGCGGGCGTGGGAGCGTCATCTGGCGGGTCGAGGCGGCGCAGGTCGCTGTAAGTCCAAGGGGGATTGGCCGCTTGCGCTACAGCGCAGGAGGCGGTCAGCAACACGAGGAGGAGGACAGGAATGAGAAGAAAGTGTTTCATACAATGGAGATGCTTCGCTTGCCCCTTCGCTTGCCCCTTCGCTGCGCTCAGGGCTTCGGCTCAGGGCTTCGGCTCAGCATGACAATAACGAGTTTATTCAGTTGACTCACAGATTCAACGAGTCATTAAGAGCTACGGCGCGTTACGGACGGTCAGGGTATAGTGGACGTACTGCAGACCAGCGCCGGTCGCGGCGCGCAGATGAAGCTGGTATGGGGTACCAGCTGCCAGGTCGAGGGGTATATGCTGGCCACCACAAGCCAGCCGGCCCCATCCGGCCAGCGGAGCGCCGCCCTGCCACAATTCCACCTCCAAGTTCCCATTACCATCACAGACCAGGCTGAACAGTAGCCTGGCAGGCGAACCCGCCAAAATGGCGTACGGTGTGAACGCCACCCAGTCCTCCGCGTCGCCTTGCGGGGAGGAAACATCACTCGTGTAACTGAACTGGCCTGTGCCTGCAGGAGAGAACGTCACCTGGATGGCCGGGGCAGCCGAAGAATCATCATCTGCGCTGGCTGGGCCGAGGGTAGGCGTGGGCGTGACGGGAATGGAAGTCGGCATGGAGGCGCCCGGCGTGACCGGCGTCCACAGGATCGCTTCGCTGATGCCGGCGGCGTTCAGCACTGGCAGGCTGGCCGTATCGTTCGTCTGAACGTAGGCCGCCGTGACCCAGCCGTGCCCCTGCGCCGCGCTGGGATAGAGAATCCTATACCAGTCTCCGCTCAGATCTTTGCCGATGATTTGGATCTTATCTCCGCTGTTCAGGAGGCCTAAAGAAGAGTAGCTCACGTTCGGGCCGCTGCGCACGTTGATCTGCACGGTGACCGTCCCGGCTAGCGGTGTGACCGTGGCAGTCGGCGAAGGCGGGAGCGGTGTGGATGTGGGCAGGGATGTCTGGCTTGGAGCCGGCATGGGCGAACCATCTGTTGGCGTGGCCGAGGCCTCCGATGGGGGCAGCGGGCTGCAAGCCGCGGCGATCAGCATAAGGGCCACGACCAGAAGGGCAAGTTTCCGATGAAATAAGCGGTTCATTATTCTATCCTGAGGACAATTGTACCCAAGTAACAGATAATCTACACTAGGAAAACAAAGCAGGCGATTTGTTCCTGAGGAACAAAGGAGGAACAAATGAGGGGAGGCGTGTTGCGTCATGCGTGTTCAGCGGCGATGAAGGAATGCTTCAAGCCACGAAGGAACTTGGCATCGGGCGCCTCACATCGACGCCTCAAGGCGTCGATATGGCTGATGGCGGCTCGAAGCCGCCTCAGCCAATGGCGCCCGATACAGCCGTCTCCGGCGACTCATGTCGCCGGAACAGCCGATGGCGGCTCTTCCTTCGACGCCTCATGGCGTCGAAGTGGCTGATGGCGGCTTGACGCCGCCTCAGCCGAGCCTCGGCTAGTGGCGGCATGCCCCACAGGGGTGCTACGCGAACGCCGTCTCGGCTAGCCGACTCAGTCTTCTTCCGGTGGAATGTTGCCGAGTTCTTCGAGGGCTTTTTCGATGGTGGTCTGGTTCTGGTAGACGAATTTTTGAGCACGGCTGAGGCTTTGGATGCGATCAAGATAATTATTCAGGGCGTTGGAGGCGGAGACGACTTCCTCAAAGGGCATGGTTTTGTAGTCTTTCAGTAACTCGGCCA
>JALHUM010000252.1 GCA_022865905.1 Anaerolineales bacterium
CCCTGCCTGCGCCAGTGCCGTAGGCACGGGTGAGCTTGGTCGAAGGGTGAGGGCGCAGCCTGGCCCCTTCTCGCCGGGAGGATGCCCCGGCTTGCCGGGACTTTGCCCATAGCCGGGTAAACCAGTGCATAGGTCGCTTGGCGGCCGAAGATTGGGCATTCATGGAACGCATCCGGGCGGCCTGGGCCAGGAAAATTTGGCGCGCTGAGGTGATCCCACCAGCAGGCAGGGGAGCTACGGCCGGGCGCAACGCTTCCACCTGACGCGCCACAGCCACCAACGCCGCCAGCCGAGTAGGCGCTGCGCGGGGGGGCTCATGCACAGCACCTACTCGGGCGGTGTTGCCATCCCGAAGCAATTCATCCAGGCGGTCGGCCTCACCCCGGAAACCGGGGTTATTCAGCGTCATCTCGAATCCTTCTCCGCGCGTATAGAACGCCACCCCTGCCAAGTAGGTGCGTGGATAAAATCCTGGCGAGGCTTGCCAGCGCACGGTGTTGTAACGATTTGACTGCACCGACCGATATCTGCATAATCTTAGCCACTTGCTCGTTCTTCAATCCTTCCATAAACTTTAACGCAATTACCTGTTGCTGGTCCGGCGTTAACAGCCGCAATGCGAGGCGCACCTGCTCCTGCTCGTGCTGCGTTACCAAAGCCTCCTCCGGCGAGGGCTCCTTATCGCTCAGGAGCGTCTCGTCGAGTGGGAGCGTCTGCTTCAAGGATTGGCGATAGACGTCAATCACCAGGTTGTGCGCGGTGCGATACAGCCAGAGCAAGACGCCATCGCGCGGTCCCTTTCCGTTCTGGAAGGCAACCAACAGGCGGTAGAAAGCGTCGGAGGCGATACTCTGCGCTGCCTCCTGGTCTCCCAGCCGACGGTAGGCGTATTGGTAGACGCGCTCATAATGACTATCAAAAATCTGGCTCAAGGCATCCGAGTCATAAGCCTGTGCCAGACGGAGCAGGGGGTCTTTCGGGGCTATGCTGCTTTCTCCTTACTCCTACACCCTTTATAACGGAATGCAAGAGCAGCAGATACGGGTAGGATTTCTTGCTATGAGTCCACTGAAAATAGATCTTTAAACACGAAGGACACAACGTAAACAAAGGTTAAGAGATGAAGGCTTTTCCTTCGTGCTCCTTCGTGACCTTTGTGTTTAAATGGTTTTTGCAGTAGAGTCTTGCTATGGTATCTCAAAAGCGCGCCCCAGGAGCACCGCTGTTTGGGCACGCGTAACGTTACCTTCCGGACAGTAGCGCAAGGGCGCGCTGGCGCAGCCGGTCGTGATCCCATCCGCATAGAGCTGCTCGATCCATGCTGCCGCCCAATAACTGCTTGGCACATCGCTGAAAATCCCGCTGGCAGATGGTGGAACGTAGGTGTTGCCGTGAGCAGCCCGCACGAGAAACACCGCCATCTCGGCACGCGTCACGTTTCCTTCCGGGCAATAGCTCGGTGGCGCGCTGGCGCAACCCCGGGTAACTCCATCGCGGTAAAGTTGTTCGATCCAGCTGCCCGCCCAATACGAGGCAGGCACATCTCCAAACACGGTACCGCTGGCAGACGGCGGCACGTAGGCCGCGCCGTGCAGCGCCCGTCCCAACAGCACTGCCATTTGGGCGCGTGTCATATATTGTTCGGGGCAAAAGAGGGGTGGGTTCTGGTTACAGCCGTTCGTGATGCCGGCATCATACAAGCGCTCGACCCAACCGGCTGCCCAATAGGTCAAAGGCACATCCAGGAACTGGCGGTAAGAAGTATTGCCGTAACCAGCGAAACTGGTTTCTATGCGTGGACTGCCCGTCGCAGGAGTTCCGGCGGAGAGAAAGATCATCGGTGAGGTGACCAGATTCCCGTCCCCATCCAGCAACGCGTAATACAGGTTGTGACGATCGTTCCAACCATAATCCATCCAGGTAAGAATGGCATGACCGGTGGAATCCGGCGCCAACGAAGCATAAGCGTCGCCGGTCGCAGCCGCGGGGTTGTCGAGGAGGGTAGGTCCTGCGATGCGCGCGTAGGTGGTGCCATCCAATACGACATAGCATATCTGGGGGTTGGTACCCGTCCCGGCAGTCCACGCCAGGATAATGCGACCAGATGGAACAAGTTGCAGTGCAACCGGCGCCCAGCCGCTCGCCCCGATGAAA
>JALHUM010000253.1 GCA_022865905.1 Anaerolineales bacterium
CTCCCAGAAACTCATTGAGTAACGATGTACTCATTAAAGTACAAAAAAAAAAAACGAAAGAGTCCATCCTGTTGCATAAAATTCTTTTACGTCTGGCGGGTTTGTCGATTAGACGCTTTGCTTTATGATGCCGATGGGAAGAGGGGCGGATGAACGATTATGGGTCTAAGCCCTGGACCCCACCCCCAGCCCCTCTCCAAATGGGTAGGGGAGTCACTCCTTCCCCCGCCTGCCCTGAGCCTGTCGAAGGGTGGGGGGAGGTTGGGAGGGGGTCTTGCAAGCAATCAACAGAACATGATGCCCACCCCAAAAACCTCCTCTGCGTCATTTTGGCAGCCTTACAGACATAAGATACAATAAGGGCATGAAAGGATACCTTTCCTCTATCCTGCTCATTCTTATAGCTTCCTGTGCTGTTGCCTCGCCAACGCCTTCAGCAACTCCCAGCCTGACCCCAACACACTTTCCCGGCCCGCCGCGCGTCCTGGCGGTCGAATCCTTCCTGGCCGATATCGCCCAGAATGTAGCCGGTGACCGGCTGACGGTCGAGACCCTCATCCCGCTGGGCGTGGATCCGCACGCTTACCAGCCGACGCCGCGCGACGCGGCCAAGGTTGCGGATTGCAGCGTTTTGATCGTCAACGGCGCGGGGATCGAAGCCTTCCTCGATCCCCTGCTTGCCAACGCGGGCGGCCAGCGGACAGTCATCACCGCCTCGGCCAGCCTGACGCCGCGCCTCGATCCGAAAGGCGAGCATCCCCACGGCGACCCACACTTCTGGCTCGACCCGAATAACGTGATCGCGTATGTGGAGAACATCCGTGACGGCCTCTCCCAGGCTGACCCGGACGGCGCCTCAGTCTACGCCGCCAACGCCGCCGCGTACATCGAGCAATTGAAAGCCCTCGACCAATGGATCACGCAACAGGTGGCCACCCTCCAGCCGGAGCGCCGCCTGTTGGTCACCAACCACGAAAGCTTCGGCTATTTTGCCGACCGCTACGGCTTCACGGTCGTTGGGGCGGTCATCCCCAGCGTCAGCACCGATGCCTCGCCGACTGCCCAGCAAATGGCGGCTTTGATCGAACAGATCAAAGCCACCGGCGCGCTAGCCATCTTCCTGGAGATGGGAGCCAATCCCCAACTGGCGCAGCAGATCGCCGCAGAGACAGGTGTAAAAGTCGTGACTGACCTATACACACACTCGCTTTCCGCTCCCGATGGCCCCGCGCCGACTTACATTGACATGATGAAGTACAATGTCAGCCGGATCGTGGCCGGATGCCAAAGCTGAGGGCAGCACTAGTGCTGGCCGTCGGCTGGCGAAGGATTCCCCCCTTTTCATCCCCCCATTTTTACACTTTGAAATGGGGGGACAGAGGCGGGCAGTGAACTCCAGAAATCATGATGAAACCAAGCAAATCTTCCCACGTTGTGCCTTACGCCCACGTCCACCACGACCCGGATGCGCCCATCCTCGAAACGCAGCGGCTGACCGTGAGCTATAATGGCCGCCCTGCGTTGGAGGCCGTGACCTTTCACCTGCACGCCGGGGAACGCGTCGCCGTCGTCGGGCCGAATGGGGCGGGGAAAAGCACCTTGTTCAAAGTGATCGCAGGCGTCCTTCCGCCGACGAGCGGTGAAGTCAAGATTTCCGGCTACGGTCCGCATGGTCACATTTGCATCGCCTACGTGCCGCAGCGCACACAGGTGGACTGGCATTTCCCGGCCAGCGTGGCCGACGTGGTCATGATGGGGCGCATCGGCCGGGTGGGACTCTTCCGCTGGCCGCGCCGCGCCGACTGGCAGACCGTCCGCGTCGCGTTGGGTGCGGTGGACATGCTCCCCCTGGCAGGCCGCCAGATCGGCGAGCTTTCCGGCGGGCAGCAGCAGCGTATGTTCCTTGCCCGCGCCCTGGCGCAGGAGGCCGAACTGGTGCTGATGGACGAGCCGCTCAACGGCCTGGACGCTCCCTCGCAGGAAGCCATCCTGGGCGTGCTGGATGGACTCCGCCAGAGCAAGATCACCGTGATGGTCGCCACGCATGACCTTGGGCAGGCGGCGCGTTATTTCGACCGCGTCCTGCTGCTCAACCGCCGTCTTATCCGTTTCGGACCTCCTGCCGAGGTGTTGACTAATGAAAATTTGCTCGCTGCCTACGGTGGTAGTTTTCGTTTAGATCAAAATGGGATGGTGCTGGTGGATGAGTGCTGTCCGCCAGAGTAATATTTACGAGTGACGATTAACGATTGACGATTGATCCAAAGTAGAAGGAATATGAACGAGATAGAATTCAAGGAAAGAACGAAGCAGTTGGCATTGGCCGTAATTCGGTTGGTGGAAGGTTTACCGAATACAAAAGTCGCCGATATTCTTGGTCGTCAGGTGCTTCGTTCGGCGACCTCCATCAGCGCGAATTACCGGGCTGCTTGCAGGGCTAAATCTACGGCGGATATGATCAATAAATTAAAGACCGTCGAGGAAGAAAGTGACGAGACTCTGTACTGGCTGGAGCTGCTCACGGAAAGCGCTATTGTTCCTCCAGCAAAGACAACCGACCTGCATAAAGAAACCAATGAGATCCTTTCCATGACGGTTGCCTCTCTCAAGACACTCAGAGGCCGCCGCTAATCGGAAATCCAAAATCGTAAATCGTAAATCCAAAATCGTAAATCGAAATGTCCTGGCTTCTCGAACCTCTTTCTTACCCTTTCATGCAGCGCGGCCTGATCGCAGCCGTGCTGGTCGGCATTGTCTGCGCGGTGGTGGGCGTGTACGTCGTTTTGCGCGGCATGGCCTTTTTCGGAGACGCGCTGGCGCACGCGGTGCTGCCTGGCGTGGCTCTCGGCTATCTTGTCAGCGGCAGCGGACGTGAGAACCTTTTCTGGTGGGCGCTCGGTTCGGCCGTGTTCGTCGCCCTCGCCATCGGGCGCATCAGCCGCCGCGCCGGGATCAAGGAAGATACCGCCATCGGTATCCTCTTTGCCAGCATGTTCGCCCTGGGCATTGCCCTGATCTCCACTGTCCGCAGCTATACCGTGGACTTGAGCCAGTTCCTTTTTGGTGACGTGCTCGGCGTCTCGACCCGTGACCTGCTCCTGACCGCCATCTTCGGTGGTGTTGTATTGCTGGCGATCTTTCTTTTCTATAAGGAATTCCTCGTTCTATCCTTCGATCCTGTCCTGGCAGCCACCCTGCGCCTGCCGGCCTCCTTGCTCAACAACCTGCTCTTCGTGCTGATGGCGCTGACCGTCTCGGTTGCCATGCAGACGGTGGGCGTGGCGCTGATGGTGGCCATGCTGGTCACCCCGGCCGCCACGGCCTCGCTGCTGACGCGCCGCCTGTGGGCGATGATGCTGGTCTCGGCCGCCATCGGCGCGCTTTCGGCGGTGACCGGCCTCTATCTGAGCTACTACTTCAACATCGTCTCCGGCTCGGCCATCGTGCTGACCGCCACCGCGATCTTCCTGCTGGTCTTCCTGCTCAATCCGAGGCAAGGGGTGCTAAGAAAAAAGATCTAAACACAAAGGGCACGAAGGAAAAAGAAAAACTCTGTTACTCATGCCCCAACATATTCGGAGAAAACCATGTCCCGCAGCCCGCAACTCGCAACCTGCAACCTGCAACTCGCAACTCGCACCTTCTTACTCATTACCCTTCTCTCATCCCTTTTCCTCGCCTCATGCGCCGCCCCTACCCAAGTCACCCCCTCTCCTACTTCCTATGTCACTCTCTCTCCCACTCCCCTCACCTCCCCTGCTCCCCCTCCCTCACCTACCCCCTCGCCGACGCCCATTCCCCTTGCGCGCCCGCAGTATA
>JALHUM010000254.1 GCA_022865905.1 Anaerolineales bacterium
CCAGCGCACTTCAACAGCGAGTATTGGCCGCGTATGTCGGAGCGCTGCCTCTCCTGCCGCGCCTGCACCTACGTCTGCCCGACCTGCCGTTGCTTCATCATTCGTGACGAAGTGCTGCCCTTCACACCGGGTAAGGCCGCGGTGGGCGCGTTCGAGCGCATCCGTTGCTGGGACTCGTGCGAGGGAGAGAACTACCGGCGCATCGCCGGAGGCCACCGGCAGCGCGCTGAAAAGAGCGAGCGCATACGCAACCGCTTCTTCTGCAAGTTTTACTATTACCCCGAACAGTACGGGCTGGGCCAGGCGTCTGCCTGTACCGGCTGCGGCCGCTGCGTGGACGTTTGCCCGGTCAACGTGGACATCACCGAAGTGTTGACGGACCTGGCAGGTTAAATTACGTTTTACGTTTCACGCATTACGCACGCAAAACGTAAAGCGTAAAACGTAAGGAGAAAGTTATGAGCGAATCTCAGAACCAAAATCCCATGAAGCCCTATCTGGGCAAGCTGGTTACAGTCAAGGACCTGGCGACCGAGATCAAACTCTTCCGCATTGAGATGATGAACGGCGGGAACGAGGCTTTTGCCAGCTATCGGCCTGGTCAGTTCGCCTTTGTTTCGGCCTTCGGATTCGGCGAGGCGCCCTTCGGCATCGCCAACACGCCCCAGCGTGGCCCATACGTGGATTTCGCGGTCAACAGGCTGGGGTCCGTGACGACCGGCCTGCACGAGCTGGGCGAAGGCGATATCGTCGGCGTGCGCGGCCCGTTGGGCAACTCGTTCCCGATGGATGCATTCAAGGGCAAGAATCTCGTCGTACTTGGCGGCGGGATTGGCGGCGCGCCGCTGCGTCCCGTCATCCAGACTGTGCTGGATCATCGCGCCGATTACGGCCACCTGACCATCCTGTGGGCTGCCCGCAACCCCTCCCTGCTGGTCTTCACCGACGAGTACGACGAGTGGCGCGCCGCGTCGGATACCAACCTGCACCTGACCGTTGACCAGGCGGACGAGAAGTGGGATCACAACGTGGGTCTGATCACCCAGTTGCTCGAAAAGGTGGCTCCTTCGCCGGAGAACGCTGTCACCATCACCTGCGGCCCGCCGATCATGATCTACTACGCGACGCGCATGTTGGCGCAGATGGGTTTCGCCTTGAAGGATAACTACGTCACGCTGGAAGCGCGCATGCACTGCGGCCTGGGCAAGTGCGGACGCTGTAATCTTGGCTCCAAGCTGGTCTGCGTGGATGGCCCGGTGTTCAACATGGCTCAGGTCGGCGAGTTGATGGAAACCTTCTTGTAAGTTTTGTCTATACCCCCATTCCTCCCCCTTTCCCTCCTTCCTGAAAATCCAGTTTTGATTTGGGCGAAGGCAGGGGAAGGGGCGTTTTATTGACACATTCGCGTGAACACAGGGAACAAAACGGGGGTTTCCAACATCATGGGATCGAAAGGAGTGCTTCCATGAAAAAGCATCTGCACATGTTTTTTGCACTGGCGGTGGCCGCCTCGCTGCTCTTGTCGGCTTGCGGACCGCGCGGAGGGGAGGTGGCTGCCTCGAATTTGCAGCGGGTCACGGATCCGGACGCTGCCCCGGCCGAGCTGTATGAACTGGTCGCGGGGGACAACGCCTTCGCCTTCGATCTGTACCAGGCGGTGCGAACCTCGGATGGTAACCTGTTCTACTCGCCCTACAGCATTTCCCTGGCACTGGCGATGACCTACGCCGGGGCGCGCGGCGAGACTGCCAGCCAGATGGCGGACGTGCTGCATTACTCCCTGCCGAACGACCGCCTGCATTCCGCCTTCAACACCCTCGACCTAGACCTGGCGCGCCGTCCCGAGCAGGCCGCGGATGTGGATAAAGATCAACGCTTTGAACTGAATATCGTCAACTCGCTGTGGGGGCAGACCGGCTGGCCGTTCCTACCCGAGTATCTCGATCTGCTTGCGCTCAACTACGGCGCCGGGATGCGGCTGGTGGACTTCCAGAACGCCCCCGAAAGCGCCCGGCGGCAGATCAACGAATGGGTCTCCGACAAGACCAACAAACGCATCAAGGATATCATCCCGCCCGGAGTGCTCGACCCGTCCACCCGGCTGGCGCTGGCAAATGCCATCTACTTCAAGGCCACGTGGGAATATGAGTTCGACCCCAACGAAACCTCGGACGAACCCTTCCACCTGCTGGATGGCGAGACGGTCAGCGTTCCGATGATGGGAATGGAGACGGGGAGGAATTTCGCTTACGCTTCCGGGAACGGCTGGCAGGCAGTCGCACTCCCTTACAAGGGTGGCCTGACCGAGATGGTGATCATCGTGCCGGATGCCGGGAATTTCGAAGCCTTCGAATCAACCCTGACGGCTGACCGCTATGACGAGATATTCTCCGCGCTGGAGCCGAAAAAGGTGATCCTCTCCATGCCGAAATTTACCTTCGAGACTCGCTACGGATTGAGCGACACGCTCATCCAGATGGGGATGCAGGACGCCTTCGACCCATCCCTGGCGGATTTCTCTGGCATGGACGGCCAGCGCATCCTCTTCATCGGCGATGCGCTCCATGAAGCCTTCGTCGCTGTGGACGAAAAAGGCACCGAAGCCGCCGCCGCGACGGTCGTTATTATGGGGATGGGAGCAATGATGCCGGAAGGCATTGTACTGACCATAGATCGGCCACTTCTCTTCTTCATCCGGGATGTCCCCACAGGGACGATCCTGTTCATGGGGAGGGTGGTTGATCCTAGGTAAGTAATTCCTTTATTCGCGGATGCCCCGCATACTCCCCGCGCATCTCCTCCGGCAGTAGCGCGGCGATGCGGCACATCACCTCGTCGGTGTATTCCTGCAAGAGGGCCTCACGGCCTTTGCCCCTCGCCTCTTGCGAAAGGGTGAACGCCGTCCCCACCGTTGCTTTGATATCTAGCCGCTTGAAATGTTTTAGCCTGTCTATGACGAACGCATCCTGTGTGCCGGTCACCGCCACAGGGAGGATGGGCACGCCTGCTTTCCAGGCCAGGTAAATCCCACCCGGGCGCGCCTGGATCAACGCGCCGCTCTTCGAGCGCGTCCCCTCCGGGGCAATCGCCAGAACCCCGCCGTTTTGCATCCTTTTCATCGCCTCGCGCAGGGCGCGCACATCGGGAGTGAAGCGGTCAATGAAAATCCCGTCCACCTGATTCGCCATCCAGCGCGAGAAAGCGTGATCCTTGTATTTTTCCGCCACCAGCATGATTATGTCAGGGCGGTCGAGGGCGTAATATACCAGGAACGCGTCCAGCCGCCCGATGTGGTTCGAGGCGATCACGAATCCCTTCGAGCTGGGCATATTCTCCCAGCCAACCAGTTCAATACGGGCGATGGTGTGAAAAAACAGCCTAACAATCAGGCGAATGAGCTTATAGGCTTTCATATTGTTCTCTCCGGGGACTTTCGAGTCTTGAGCTACTCACGCTTCAGGATATGTGTGATAATGGTCGCGCCCGAGCCGCCGATGTTTTGGGCCATGCCGGTGCGAGCGCCGTCCACCTGCGTCTCGCCGCACTCGCCGCGCAACTGCTGAACGACCTCCACGATCTGGTATACGCCTGTCGCGCCGACCGGGTGTCCGCGCGCCTTCAACCCGCCGCGCGTACAGATCGGCACGCGACCCTTGGGGCTGATCTTGTTATCGAGTCCGAGTCTCGGCCCCTGGCCGCGCTCGGCGAATCCGCAGGCCTCCAGAGAGAGGGCCGACATGATCGAGAAGGCGTCGTGCAGCTCGAACACTTCTATATCCTCCGGCATGACGCCTGCCATCTTGTAGGCCGCCCGGGCGGATTTATACGCCGCCGTTAGGAACAGCGCCTCAGGCCGGCTGTGGACGGCGAGGGTGTCGGTGGCCGAGGCTGAACCGGAAATCACGATACAGGCACACTGGCTCAGGGTCCCAGCGGGGACGAGCAACGCGGCAGCCGCCCCGTCGCCAATCGGTGAAGCGTCCAATAGGTTGATGGGCGTGGCGACCATGTGCGATTTCTCGAAATCTTCGACCGTGATCTTTTGGTGCAGACGTGCGTACGGGTTGTGCATGGCGTTGGTATGGGCGTTGATCGAGAAGGGGGCGAAATCGGCGTGTTTCCAGCCGTGCTCGTGCATGTAGCGGCGCATGATGAGGGCGTTCAAGCCGACGAACGAGACACCTGCCTCGGCCTCGTAGTCCGCGTCCGCAGCCATGGCCAGCGCAGCGGTGACCTCGTGCGGGCTGCGGTCAGTCATCTTTTCGACGCCCACCACCAACGCGGATTCCATCTCGCCGGAGGCCACCCCCATCAGCCCGGCGCGAAAGGCGGCCCCGCCCGATCCGCAAGCCGCCTCGATCTTGACGGCTTCCACGCCATGAAGGCCGCTCCAATCAGCGATGAGGGCACCCAGGTTGTTTTGATCGTTGACGATCCCCGACATCATATTGCTGACGAACAGCGCCTCTGCGGAATCCCGCCCGGCGTCGCGCAGCGCGGCTTGGATCGCCTCACCTGCCAGGTCGCGCAGCGAGCGTTTCCAGTGTTCGTCAATTTTAGTTTGTCCTATTCCGAGGATGGCGACGGGACGCATGGTTTGTTCCTTGGGGACTTATTTTACCCGATGGGACTGTTTCTGTTCGGAAGAGCCTGGCGTGGATCCTGTACGCGCCGGTATAGTACAATCGCCGTGACCAGGCCAGCGATGGCTGAAACGATGAACGTGGTCTGATAACCGGCCGTGTCTGCCAGCCAGCCGCCCAGGATGGGAGCCAGGATCGTCGCCGGCGCGACCAGCGTGTTCGCCAGCCCGATGTAGATAGGACGCTCAGCCTCGCTGCCGAATTCGACGGTGATGGCCATACCAATCGTCCAGACCGCAGCGCCTGCCAGCCCGGTCAGAACCATGACCGGGTAGAACCACCACAACGCAGGAGCGTACCAGGCGATCAATCCGCTCAGAGCAGCCGCCAGCGCGCCCACGATCAAGATGTGGCGATGACTCCAGCGATCCCCTAGGAAGCCCATCAGCGGGTTGGCGAAAATCAACGATACTGTCAGCGAGGCGGTGAGGATGCCAGCCGTCAGGTCGTTCATGCTGAATTTCTGTACACAATAAATGATGTAGAAAGCAGAACCCATCATGGCGAGCTGCGAGACCAGCCGCGTTATCAGGAACCAGCGGAAGTTCGCGTCACGGCGCAGGATGCTGCGCGTGCCCCGCCAGAATGGCTGCCGCTTTTCGGGGACTTGTTTGGCATGGTCTACCGGCTCACGCGCCAGGGATAAGATTACATATGAAACGACCATGAAGAAAGCTGTCAATAGAAAGAGCAGGCTAAAGTCGTAGCGGTCTGAAACCTTTTCCAACAGGATACCGCCCAGGATTGCGCCCACGCTCATCAGCGCATTGGCAGCCGCTGATTGCGCCCCCAGGAACGTCCCACGGTACTCCGAGGGGATGATCTTAGCGATCATGCTGGTCCACGGGTTCGCCGTGAACCCGCCTCCAATTCCCTGCCAGGCCATCATCAAGAAGGTCAGGATGAGCGCGGTCTGCTTCCCCAGTCCGGGCAGGAACCAGGCGACGAGCGCCAATCCAAGGAAAGGGACGCGCTCCTGGATGGTTAGCAACATAACGACCGGCTTGTAGCGCCTCAAGCGCGAGATCCAACCGGCGGTAAGCAATTGCGGCAGTTGCCAGCCGAAGCTGTGCATGGCCGGGATCAGTCCGAAAAAGATCGCGGAGCTGGTCATCCGGCTGACAAACAAAGGAATGAAAGCAGTCAAGGAGCTGAATCCAAAGGCGAATCCAAAAAACGCGCCGTCAAGCAGGTTGACGGTCACGTTATAGCGCAGATCTTTTCGGATTTCCTGTTCGATGGTGGGCAGCATGATGCACATTTTACCACTTGACTTTTCTCAGGGTTTAGGTAAAATAAAAACGAACGTTCGTTCAGACGAGAAAATACTATGGACGATGCTCAAATCTCCAAAGGGGAACGCACCCGCCGGGGAATTATGGAGGCGGCGTACGAACTTTTCCTGACGCAGGGCTACGCGGCCACCTCCATGCGCCAAATTGCCGAGCGCGCCGGGTTGGCGCTGGGCGGGATTTACAACCATTTCCTCAATAAGGAAGCTATCTTCAGCGAACTCATTCTGGAGCGGCATCCATACCAGCAAATCCTGCCTATCATGCTCAACACGCCGGCCGATAACCCGGAGAGTTTTGTCCGCAGCGCGGCGCAGACGATGGTGGATGAACTCGGTAAGCGTCCCGATTTCATCAAGTTGATGCTCATCGAGATTGTGGAATTCAACGGGCGGAATATGCCGAAAATCATGGGAAGCGTCCTGCCGGAAGTTCTGCCTCTCATCCAACACTTCGGTCAGCAAAAGGGAATTTTACGCGATATCCCGCCCTTCATCTTCTTCCGTGCCTTCCTGGGTTTATTCTTTTCTTACTACATCACCGAATTGCTCATTGGCGACACTCCCATCATCCAAACCCAGAGCAATGCCCTTGACCACTTCGTCGAAATCTTCCTGCACGGCGTGCTCGCCGACAAGGAGCCTGCATGAACTCACGCCTCGCTTCCATCATCCGCAAGGAATTCATCCAGATCACGCGCGATAAGCGCACGCTGGTCATCATCCTGGTTATACCCATCATACAGTTGTTCCTGCTGGGGTATTCCGCCACCAGCGACATTCGTAATGTCCCGCTGGCGGTCTTCGACCAGTGCCGCTGCGTCGAGTCGCGTTCTCTGCTGGATGCCTACCGCGCTGCCGACTACTTCCGCCTGGCCTACATGGTTGGCTCCGAGGACGAGATCCGCGTCCTCATCGAGCAGGGCGACGCACGAGCTGGCATCATCATCCCACCCGACTACAACGCTGCCCTGGCGCAGGGAGATGCCGAAGTGGCGTTCATCCTGGATGGGTCGGACGCAACTGCCGGGTCCACGGCGCTGGCGGCGGCCACTCTCATCGGACAGGCACATGCCACCCAGTTGATGCTGGAACGGCTGGAACGCAGCGGCATTAACGTCGAAAACCTGCAGCCGCCGCTCGAAGTCCACACGCGCGTCTGGTACAACCCCGACCTGGTCAGTTCCCATTTCATGATCCCTGGCGTGATTGGCATGATCCTATTCGCCATCACCTCCTTACTGACCGCCACTGCAATTGTGCGTGAGCGCGAGCGCGGGACGATCGAACAGCTCATCGTTACGCCCATCCGCCCGTGGGAGCTGGTGGTCGGTAAAATCCTGCCTTATGTCATCCTGGCCTTTATTGACACCCTCGAAGTGCTTGCCATCGGCCACTGGTGGTTCGGCGTGCCGGTGCGTGGCGACTTCAGTCTCATCCTGGGTTGTTCCGGCCTACTGCTTTTATCTGGTCTCGGAATTGGTCTGTTTGCCTCGACCATTGCCAACACCCAACAGGAGGCCATGCTGACGGTCTGGATGACGCTCTTGCCGAGCATCTTCCTTTCCGGATTTTTCTTCCCACTGGAGGCCATGCCCAGAGTGTTGCAGTGGATTTCATACGTTATCCCGCTGCGCTACTATCTCATCATCATCCGTGCCCTGCTGATCAAGGGGGTTGGGGCGGGGCCTATCTGGAGTGAAATCCTGGCCCTCACACTGTTTGGCATCGCCATCATGGGCGCGGCTTCTGCCCGTTTCCGCAAACGACTTGACTAAGGAGATTTCTATGCAACACAAACGTCCCCCCATTCCCGTGATTATCGTCCTCGTTCTGGCCGTCCTGGTTGGCGGCTACTTCGGTATCCGCGCCCTGCTCGTGAAAGGCGATGGCGCGCTCTCTGCTTCTGGCACCATCGAGGCCGTCAATGTCACTCTTTCGCCTGAAATTGGCGGCAAGATTGTCGAGGTGGATGTGGACGAAGGCGACATGGTGCAGGCTGGCGATCCGCTCTTCCGCCTGGACGATGCCCTGCTCCAGGCGCAGCGCGCCGTCGCCGCTGCCTCCCTGGACCTGGCAACTGCCGCCGCCAAAACCGCGGACGCCGCCCTGGCAACCGCGCAAGTGAACTATGAGCTGGCGCTAAATACCGCCCGCGCCGAATCCGCTGCCACTCGCACGTCGGACTGGCGCGCTGCCAATCCGGCCGGATACACCCTGCCCGGCGGCTACTTCAGCCGCGCTGACCAGATCGCGGCTGCCCAGGCCGAAGTGGAGGCGGCCAGGTTCGCCCGCGACGCGGCCCAGGCCAGACTCGACAGCCTGCTCAACGACCCGGCCAATGCTGATTTCGTGGCTGCCGAGAAGCGTCTCAACGACGACCGCGCCGCGCTCGTCGTCGCCCAGGACGTGCTGACGCGCGCCAATCTCTCCGCCAATACTGACCTGCGCGATTCTGCCCAGGCCGCTTACGATGAAGCCAAAGCCGAGATGGAGGATGCCCAGGCCACCTACGATGACCTAAAAGATAGCGACGCGGCCAAGGAAATCGTCGCTGCCCGCGCTGACCTGACCGCGGCCCAGGAGCGTAACGAATCCGCCCAGGACCGCCTGCTCGCCTTGCAGACCGGCGACTACTCGCCGCGCCTGATGGCTGCCCAAGCTACCCTCGACCAGGCGCAGGCCGCCGCGGACCAGGCGCACCTGGCTGTCGCCCAGGCGAAGGCCAGCCTGGCCCTGATTGATACCCAGATTGCCAAACTGACCGTCACTGCGCCCGCGGATGGCGTCATCCTGACCCGCGCCATCCAGCCCGGCGAGGTCGTCCCGGCTGGCGCGTCTGCCATCACGCTGGGCCGCCTGGACAGCCTGACCATTACTGTTTACGTCCCCGAAGACCGCTATGGTCAACTTTCGCTTGGCCAATCCGCGACCATGAGCGTGGACTCCTTCCCTGGCGAGACCTTCAGCGCGACGATTGTCCACATCGCCGACCAGGCTGAGTTCACCCCGCGTAACGTCCAGACCGTAGAGGGGCGCACTTCCACTGTTTTTGCTGTCAGGCTCCAGGTCCAGGACCCGAACGGGAAGCTCAAGCCAGGGATGCCGGCGGACGTGACATTCGAACGTTGAAACGTGAAACCCATGATTACGGCCAGAAATCTCAATAAATCCTTCGGCCCCGTCAATGCTGTACAAGACCTGAGCATTAACGTGGATGCAGGTGAGATCTACGGCCTGGTCGGCTCGGATGGCGCGGGCAAGACGACCACGCTGCGCCTGTTGGTCGGCGCCCTCAAACCGGATGCGGGCGAGATCACTGTCTGCGGTTTCGACGTCCGCAAGCAGGCCGAGCAGGCGCGTGCGCAGATCGGTTACCTCTCCCAGCGTTTCTCGCTCTACGAAGACCTGACTGTACTGGAAAACATTCGCTTCTTTGCCGAGGTGCGCGGCCTCTCCCAGCAGGAATGGCTACCGCGCTGTATGGAAATCCTCGATTTCGTCGGCCTGGCGAGCTTCAAAGACCGCCGCGCGGGCCAGCTTTCTGGCGGCATGAAGCAGAAGCTTGGCCTGGCCTCGGCGCTGGTCACCCAGCCGCGCGTCCTTCTGCTGGACGAGCCTACCACTGGCGTGGATCCGGTCACGCGTCAGGATTTCTGGCAGTTGGTCATTCGATTAGTGTCCCCCTCTCCCCTTGGGAGAGGGGCAAGGGGTAAGGGTGGGGGTGAGGGGGGTGGCGTCGCTGTACTCATCACCACGCCCTACATGGACGAGGCAGCCCGCTGCCATCGCGTTGGTTTCATGCGCAAAGGCAGACTGATCGCCGAAGGCGCGCTCTCCGAGCTGCGCGCCACGCTCGACGGCCGCATCGTCGAGCTGCGCGGCCGCCCACTGCCGCTTCTGCGCCAGATCGCGGCGCGAGAAGATGGTGTGGAAGATGTCCGCGCTTTTGGTGACAAACTGCACCTGCGCGTCACCGCCACTCAAGCCGACCCCGTTATCCAGCGTCTGCGGGACGCTATCCCCGCTGGGGGCGGTTCGCTGTCCGAGGCGCGTCCTATCCCGCCGACGCTGGAGGACGTGTTCATCGCACTGTCCGAAAATCGTTAAGCGTAAATCGTGAATATTCCTATGTCTGAACCTGTCGTTATTACTAAAAACCTGACCCGCCGTTTCGGCGACTTCCTCGCCGTTGACCATGTCTCCTTTTTTGTCGAGGCCGGTGAGATCGTTGGCTACCTTGGCCCGAACGGCTGCGGCAAGACGACCACCATCCGAATGTTGCTCGGCTTGCTCCAGCCGTCCGAAGGCAACGCGGCCGTGCTCGGTTTCGACGCCTTCCGCCAGTCGGAGGAAGTGCGCGCCCGCGTCGGTTATATGTCGCAGAAATTCGCCTTGTACGATGATCTGACCGTTTGGGAAAACCTGACCTTCTACGGCGGCGTGTACGGCATCCGTGAGAAAGCGCAGGTCGAGGCGACGCTGTCCCTGGTTGGGCTGGCAGGCCACGGGTCCGAACTGGCGCGCTCCCTCTCGGCTGGCTGGCGGCAGCGACTGGCGCTCGGCATTGCCCTGGTCCACCATCCAAAGCTGCTCTTCCTCGACGAACCCACCTCCGGCGTGGACCCGGCAGCCCGGCGCGTCTTCTGGGATTTGATCTACGAGCTGGCTGCTTCCGGCGTGACGGTTTTCGTCACCACGCATTATATGGACGAGGCTGAGTATTGCACTCGTGTGGGGATGATGCGGGATGGCAGGCTGCTGGCGATGGATACGCCCGCCGACTTGAAGGCAAACGTCCTGCCCGGCGACGTGTGGGAGGTTTTTGGCGGCTCGCTGCAGGAGGGATTGAACGTGCTTCCGAACGTGGCTGGCATCCTGCGTGTTGGTCTGGCGGGCGATCACTTGCGGGCGATCACGCAGCACGGCATGACGGCTGAGAGGCTGCGCGCTGGGCTTTCATCCGCTGGTTTGGCCGTAACGTCTGTGGCCCGCAGCGAGCCAACGCTGGAGGATGTGTTTCTGTCGCTGGCTAAGGGATGAACAAATATTCCCTCTTCCGCCGATTTGTATCCTTCATGGGCTGGACGCGCTCCAGCTATGCCATCCTGGGGGCTTTCCTGGCCACTGTTATGCTTATCATTTACGTCTGGTGGCCGCTGGCGCAGATGGTGCTTGCCTACATTGACTGGCGCGGTCCCTGGTGGCTGTACATGGATTGGCTGCTGATCGGTATTTTCCTGTACATGTCGCTGGTGATCATGGCCGGCGTGGACCTACGCACCGACGCGCTGATCGTGCTGGTCGGCGCGGTGGGCGGACTGGTGATCGAGGGCTGGGGCACGCAGACTTACCTGTGGTGGTACTTCACGGCGCAGCGTCCCCCGCTGTGGATCATCCCGGCCTGGCCGATCTCCAGCCTGACGATTTACCGCATGGTGTGGGCAATAAACCTTCTCACCACGAAGGTCATGAAGGGACACAAAGGAACTCCTTTCTTGTTGAATTTTCAGGTTTTTTACTGGCTGATCTTTCCTGCCTTCTTTGCCCTGATGCTTTACTTCGTCTGGCCGACGATGGGCAAGTCGCTGACGCTGCTTGCCGTGCTTTTGGTCACTTTTCTGATCCTGACCCCCACCGATCACCGCTTCGCCGTCCTGACCTTCGTGGCTGGTTCCGCCTTGGGCTATTTCCTCGAACGCTGGGGTACGACGCGCGAATGTTGGACGTATTACACGCTGCAAAAGCCGCCGTTCTTTGCCGTGCTGGCGCATGGCATGGCGGCGGTGGCTTTCTGGCGGGCGGGGGAGGTGGTGAAGATGTTGTGGGGAAAATTTTGCGCTATGCTGAAAAGGGGATCGTTCGTGCTGGGAAGAGAGTGAAAATGTGCGGCGCGTCTCTAAAACGCGCCGCACATAGATTTGTTAGTTACGGCACACTATACTGCGATTGGGGAGACCTGATATTCTATCTTGCCTGGTACAGCTACGCGATTTGAGGCATCCAGGATTTCCATTGAAACCAGATTGCCCGAAGCGTTGTAATCTAATATTACGCCGGGCTTATCCTCGTCACTTTCGGAGACAATCCCATCCGAGAAAATGATTGTCAATGTGTCAGTTTCACGATCATATAATACCTTCATGGATTTAAATATATCCCGTTTTGCATGGATTTCCGCCAGGCGGTTGTTACTTCAACTTCAAGTGTTCGAGGATTGTTTGTGCAGCCTGATCATCCGCCGCCTGGACGCGGCTGTGTTTAATGTCAATCTCGAACGGGATGGCGTGTGCGCTCTGCACGCCATTTTCGCTTAGCTCAACCAGCACAAGCGCGGACTGACGCGTATCCGCCAGGCCTCCTTGATCGAACAGGGCATTGCCCAGGCTGTAGAGGACAAGTGTTGAACCTCCCGCAGGCTTACCCTGAGGCGGAGACGAAGGGGTCGAACCTGCGGGAGGTTGTATCCACGCGGCGGGTTGAAGAACGTGCGGGTGGTGCCCCCAGATGAGGATTGCACCGGCGTCAAAAAACTGTTGCGCCAACTGGCGTTGACGTTCGCTTGCGCCGCCCTGATATTCCATGCCCCAATGGACCGAAACGATGACCAGCGCGCCGCTATCGTGCGCTCCCCGGATAAGCTGAGCGGCAGCCTCTCCATCCAATGGAGCGGAGACATCTTCGAAAGCCAGAAAAGCCAGCCGGAGGCCGTTGAGGGTGCGATAAATCGGATCGTCCGTGGAGCCAAAGGCCGTCAGCCCGGCCGCGTGGAGCGTGGACTCGGTCTCGGCCAGGCCGTCCGGGCCGCAGTCCAGGCTGTGGTTGTTGGCAACAGAGAGCAAGTCCAGCCCCGCAGTGATGAGGAAGCGGACGCGCTCGGGCGAGGCGCAAAGGTTATATCCGCTTGTCTGCGAGGGGACGGTGGTCAGAGGGGATTCCAGGTTCGCCAGCGCCAGGTCAGCAGACTGAAGGTAAGGGGCCAGATATGCCAGCGAGTCTTCGCTTGGCGTGACGCCGCGTCCGAGCATCACGTCTCCTAAAAAGGCCAATGTGACTGTCTGGCGAGGATGGCATCCGGTTAGGAATATGAGTAAAAGAACTATAAGTTGGAAAGTTGCAGGTTGAAGGTTCAACCTTCCAACCTTCAACCTGCAACGTGCAACCGTGTTTCTCACGGCGCGATGAACAGGCTCGTCCAATCCGGTTGCGGCGGGTTGGTGCCGGCTTCGACTTGTGCCTGCCACTCCTCGTCGGTCATGCGATTGGCAGCCGGTACGGAAAACTCGTAGTAGCTGTAGACCGCGCCGATGCCGATTCGCCAGGGCTGGTCGGGCAGGATGACGTAGATCCACGTCGGCTGGCCGATGGCCTCTTCCAGGGCGACCAGTCCGCCTGTTGGAGAGGGGCCGGTAGCCACATCCGAGATCAGGGCCGCTTTCTGGTCGCTCAAGTCACGATCCATGTCGCCGGTCGTATCGGCGGCGGCCAGGGTGAATTGTTCCAGGATGCCGCCCCAGTACAGGATGTGCCAGTATTCGTCCTCGGTCAATGCCGTACCAGCCATTTCCTTCTCGGAGGCGGTCTTGAGGAAGGTCAACTCTTCGATCAGATTATCGAGATTCATCTTGGTCAGATCAGAGAGTAGGCTGCGCGCCTGCAAGCCGTTTTCGGTCATCTGCGCCAGGGCCAGCAGGCGGGCATAGGCTTCGGGATTGGGTTCCACGTAGCCGTGCGGCGGCTGCTCCGCGGCCCCGCCGCCCAACTCGGCCATGACTTGCTTGGCGTACAGGATGGTATCGTGCTTGAGTTCGGTCCACGAGCCGAGGGCGGTCTGGAGGTCCTTGCGTGCCCAGGCCTGGGTGCGCATGAAGGCCGGGTAGCGAGTGTCTTTGACGCCGATGATCGGCTGGAGGGCGTAAAGCCACGACCAGTACAGGTTCTGCGTCCAGGAATCCCGGCCCAGGGTGGCGACTTCGGTCTTCACCTTGGTCATCTGCGTATCGAAATTGGCATAGTGCGTCTCGCCCATGCCGTCCAGGATGGTATACGCCTCGCCTGAACCCATGGCGGCGAAGAAATCCAGGCCCTTAGGCAGGGCGCGCGGATCGGACTGAGTGCCGACCTTGCGCCAGATCAACTGGCCGAAAACGTACTCGTCCAGGGTGAAGCGCTGGCCCATGAAGCGGAAGCCTTTGGTGACCTGTTCCTGATCCTGCCAGATCCACACCCACATGGAGTTGATCTGCGGCGGCGGCAGGGTCTTGGTGGCTTCCATGAACTGGGCAAACTTGGCTTCGTCGGCAAAGGCTTGCGGGGCCGCATTGGCGCCGAAGATGGCGTCCATCAGCGCGCCGTACTCGTGGTAACCCAGGTCATCCGCCTTGCCAACGATGAAGACGGTCGGATCGTAAATGTTCTCCCAGAGCTGGACGGTCGGGGTGCCGTCCGCGGCGGTGGCGGATCGCAGCACCTGGGTCAGGAGTAGGGCACGGCGCGTCTCGAAGGCGTCGTTCAGGCGGAAGGTCAACCGTCCGTACCACATCATGGCGCGGAAGTATTTCTTGAGTTCTTCGCTGCGGGTGTAGTGGCCGCGCGGCTTGTACTGGCTGTAATCCTCGATCAGCTTATCGTCGGGTGCCAGGTCGGGGCGATCCCAGATGGGCGAGATCTGCGCGCCGCCAGCGGCGTTGATCAGCTCGAGTTCAGCGTTGACCAGGTCGGTGGCCTCGCCCGGAACCGCGTCTGGCAGGCCGAGCAGTTGCGCGGCTACCGCGAAGAAAGCCACGTTGCGCAAGGCCGGTTCTTCGAGCGAGGTGCCGCGCAAAGCTTGGTACTGCTGGTATGAAGCGCTCAGCATGGCGCTGGTCAAAGAACCCAGGTTGGCGATGAAGTAATCCCGTTCCAGGTCACGCAGCATCTTGTCGAAGATCAGGTGGTAGACGTGGTAGATCGAGTCAGTGGTGACGAAGAGGTTGCCCTGCTCGTAGCGATATGACTCGTAGAGCTGGTAGAACTCGCGAAATTCGCCCGGATTGGGCGGCAGGACGACGAAGCCGTTTTGCGACAGCAACGCCTGGGCCTGCGGCGTGAGTTCGACCGTATCCATGCCATGGACGGCGTTCAAATCCACGGGCAGGGTGTAGTCGCCGCCAGCGAA